>JACCVG010000127.1 GCA_013698335.1 Thermoleophilaceae bacterium | reverse complement strand
GTACGAAGGTTGACCTGAAGGCCGGCGATGCGCTGGAACCCGGGTACCGCTCCAACTTCGGTGCGGGGAGATCCTGGACTGGGAGCCGCATCCGCCCGAGATGCTTCAAGCCATGCGGGACCGCCTCGAGGAGCTCGACCGGCTCGGCATCGAAGCGATCAACGACTGAGCGAGCTCCGCGTCGCACGCGAAGACAGCCGGCGCGCGAACGCCGGTCGGCAATCAGGGTTCGGGGAGTTCGTCCGGGTACGTGACGTCGACCTCGGTGATGGTCTTCGAGAAGTCCGAGGAGTTGTTCGTGATGAACCGGTCGGCGCCCGCTGCGACGGCCGTTGCGAGGTGCACGGCGTCGGCGGCACGCAGCCCGTGGGCGGCGCCGAGAGCGGTCGCCAGTTCGGCGAGGGCCTCGTTGACGGGTTGAAGGTCGAGACGCCCGAGCAGGGCGACCAGCGCCTCGACCTCGGCGTCGGCGCCGTCGCGCATCGGCTTGGTCAGGAGCTCCGGGATCAGGAGTACCGAGCCGATGCCGGCGACCGTGCCGCTCGTGGTGGGAGGGTCGCTGGGGAAGAGCGCTCGGACCCGTTGGCCGAGAGGGTGACCGGGCACGGCCGCGTAGATCAGGACATCGGCGTCGAAGGCGTCCACTGGTCAGCGTGCCGACCGGCTCGCTGCCACGTGGTTGAGGAGCTCCTCGGCCCGCTCGACACTGACCGCGGCAGCGTCGGAGAGGGGGGCGGAGCGAGCGCGCTCGAGCAGCTCGCGAAGGCGCTCGGCGTCCGCGAGCGCTCGGTCAGCACGACGAGCTCGGATCGCGTCAGGACGAACGATGATCGCCACCGCTCGCCCATGACGGGTGATGGTCACCTCCTCGCCGGCGACCACGCGGTCAAGGATCTCGGGCAAGGCGGCCCGTGCTTCGCTGACCGACATCGTCGACATGGCTCAACTGTACATCCACGTACAGTCACGTACAACCCGTTAGTGTGAACCTAGTTGACCCTGTCCCCTACCGCCGGGAGAGCGCGCGCACGGCTGGGCACAGCATGAGAGGATCGGGCATAGCCAAGCGCGGGAAGAGGAAGGCGATGCCGCCCGGCTGGTTCGCCTACTCGCCCGAGCCTGAGGTGCCGCGGCCTTGGGCGGCGTCGGGTGGGGCGTCGAGCTGCTCTCGATCCGGCGGTGCCGGACAAGGTGATGCCGGAGTACTCGGTGGAGCTTCCGATCTGGAATTACGCGTGGAACGAGCTCGGAATCAGCTCTGGTCTCCTGGATCGGCTGGCCAACTGGCAAGCAGGTTCGATGCCGTGGGTGTGCTCACCTGATCTGGCCCCACTTGGGCGGGTAGTGCTCATCTGATTTGGCCCCACCTTGGGGGGTCCACCGGTGGGTGTGGCCGGCCGTCGACCGTGGGCGATGCCCAAGAGGTCGAAGGTGAAGTTGTACGAGCAGATGCGTAAGGCTCACGAGCGCGAGCAGCTCTCGATCCATGAGCTGGCCCGCCGGTTCCATGTGCATCGTCGTGATGTGCGCCAAGCGCTCGCGTCGCCGGTGCCGCCCGAACGCAAGCGGGCGGAGCGGCCGGCGCCGTCGCTGGACCGGTGGAAGCCGACGATCGACGAGTGGTTGGCGGCGGACCGCCTTGCACCGCGTAAGCAGCGGCACACCGCTCGGCGGGTGTGGCAGCGCCTGACCGAAGAACACGGCGCGCAGCTGGGCGAGTCGACGGTGCGTCGCTACGTGGCCGAGGTCCGCCGGCGCATGGACGTGCCGCTGGTCGAGGTGATGGTCCCTCAGCACCATCCGTTGGGCGAGGAGGCCGAGGTCGACTTCGGAACGGCCAGCGTGATCCTGGCTGGGATCCCGGTGGACGTGTCGATGTTCATCATGCGGCTCTCGGCGTCGGGCCGGGGCTACGCACGGGCGTATCTGAACGAGTGCCAGGAGGTGTTCCTCGATGGCCACGTCCGCGCGTTCGAACACTACGGCGGCGTCCCGAAGCGGATCCGCTACGACAACTTGAAGGCCGCGGTCGTGCGGGTGTTGAAGGGCCGGGACCGGATCGAGTCGGACCGGTTCATCGCGCTGCGGTCGCACTACCGCTTCGACAGCTTCTTCTGCCTGCCAGGCATCAAGGGCAGCCACGAGAAGGGCGGCGTGGAAGGCGAGGTTGGCCGGTTCCGGCGCCGTCACATGGTGCCCGTCCCGCGGGTCAACTCGATGGCCGAGCTCAACGACTTGTTGATGGCAGGCGCCGCGAAGGACGACCGCCGTTTCATCGATCAGCGGCGCATCACCGTGGCCGAGCACTTCGCGCTCGAGGCCGACACGCTGCGCGCTCTGCCCGCCGAAGGCTTCGATGTCAGCGTCGTCGGCAGCCACCGAGTGGACCGCAAAAGCCGGGTCTCGGTTCGTGGCTGTCTCTATTCGGTGCCAGCCGAACGCGTCGGGAAACGGCTCGATGTCCGGGTCG
>JACCVG010000115.1 GCA_013698335.1 Thermoleophilaceae bacterium | reverse complement strand
CCGATCGCCAGCCTGACGAAGATCATGAGCGCGCTCGTAGTCGTCGACCGCATTCGGGTCGGTGAGCGGGTGGCGATCGGCGAGCGCAGCGCCCAGGTCAGCGGGTCGCGGGTCGGTCTGCGGCCCGGTCGGCAAATCCCAGCCGAATCGCTGCTCGACGCACTGCTGATCCAATCCGGCAACGACGCCGCGCTGGCGCTCGCGACCGCCGCTTCGGGCGGGGTGCACCGGTTCGTCGAGGAGATGAACGACCGTGCGCGCGAACTCGGTCTGCGCTGCACACGGTTCGTCTCGCCGCACGGCCTCCAGCCCCAGAACCGCTCCTGCCCCGAAGATCTGGCGCGGCTCGCCCAGCTCGCGATGGCCCGTCCAAGGATCACGCGTGCGGTTGCCAAGAACGGCGCGGCGGTGCCGCTCGGTGGAGGCTCGCGCCGGCTCGACCTGTTCCCGACCAACCCGCTGCTGCGCTCGGGCTACCGCGGGACGATCGGGCTCAAGACCGGCTACACCGAGGAGGCGGGCGTATGTCTCATCGCCGTAGTCAGGCGTGGCTCGCGGACACTCGTGGCCGTGCTGCTCGACTCACCGGACCCCGGTGAGCAGGCAGAGCGGCTATTCGACCGGGCCTTCGGCGAGCGTTAGCCCGCCTTCATCGACGGGCGGCGGTCGGTCGGCGTGGTCGCGGAGGTAGGCGACGATCGTCCATCCAACCGCCATCAGCGGCGGCGCGAGCAGCGCGCCCATGATGCCCGCCGTGACGCCACCCGCCGTGAGCGCCACGAGGATCGCCAGCGGGTGCAGCCGGATCGCGCGGCCGACGACCACCGGGTAGAGGATGTCCCCTTCGAGCTGCTGGATCAGGGTAATCACGACGACGACGATTGCCGCGATCAGGACGCCCTGGCTGACGAGCGCGACCAGCGCCGCGAGCAGGCCGGCCGTGAACGCCCCGACGAGGGGAAAGAAGGCTGCAAAGAAGGTCAGCACCGCGAGGGGGAGGACGAGTGGCACGCCGAGGATCGCCAGCGCGATGCCAATCAGGACGCTGTCGACAACCGCCACGAGCGCGACCCCGCGGATGTAGCCGGTGAGCGTCGCCCAGGCTCGGCGGCCGAGCTCGTTGACGTCGGTGCGCGTCTCCCCGCTCGGGAAGAGGCCGACGATCCAGGCCCAGATCCGGTCGCCATCCTTGAGGTAGAAGAAGATCATCACGAGCATCAGCAGCAGGCCGGCGAGCACCTCGCCGATCAGGATCGCGCCGCTGAGCAGACCCTGTGTGATCTGGGCGCTGTTGCTCTCGAGCGTCACGAGCGCTTCGTCGAGTGCCCGGCCAACATCCGCTTCGCTGATTCCGAGCGACCCTTCGGCGAGGGCCCCGGTCACCTCCTCGATTCCCGCGCCGGCCGTCTGGCCGAGCTCCGCGAGTTCGCTCGCAAAGCGCGGGGCGAGCAGCGTCACGATCGTCGCCAGAACCGTCAGCGCAGCAATCAACACGAGAAATGAAGCCAGCGCCGGCGGAACGCGGTGGCCGACCAGCCAGTCCTTCGGCGGGGCCAGGATCACGACGATGAACAGCGAGAGCAGCGCCGGCAGCACGACCAGCCGCAGCTTCACGACGAGGATCGCGAGCACGATCGCGGCTGCCCCGACCAACAGCAGCCGCACACTCCCGCGCGCCATCCGGCCGAGGATACTGCCGTCGAACAACGCGTCCATCAACGCAACCTACAACCAGCACCGCCCGCCGACGATGATTTCCCGCCTACCATGTGGGAGAGGGGCCATAGCTCAGCTGGAAGAGCGCCGCGTTTGCAACGCGGAGGTCGCCGGTTCGAGCCCGGCTGGCTCCACTAGCGCGCCGGGCCGAACGCGTGCGCATGACACCCGGTGGGGTCTCAGTCGTTGAAGTCGAAGTCGCGCGGGGGCTTCTGCTCGAACCAGAGCCGGTCGTGCTCCGGTGTTTCCTGGAGGAACTCGGGCGTGTCCTCGAGCAGGTCCTCTTCCTCGTCCTCGACTGGGAGCGGCGGCTCGGCGGCAGGCTCCACAGGCGGGGCCTCGCCCTCGGCGAGCTCGTCGTCCTCGTCGTCCTCGAAGTCGTCGATCGGGTCCTCGACCGCCGGCTCGGCCGCGAGCGAAGCCTCGGCCGGGGCGTCGTCGGCGATTTCGATCGGCTCATCCGCCGCTTCGAGCGGTTCGGAGTCGGGCTCATGGACCAGCGTCGGCTCGGAGGGCTGTGCCTCGGGCTCCACCGGATCGATCGTCATGTGCTCAGTTGGAGAGTCGGCATCGAACCGCTCGTACCCCGGCGGCGCCTCATGCGCGGGCTCGGGCTCGACCTCGACAGGCTCCACCGCCGGGGTGATCGCGTCGATGCGCACGGGCCCGAGGGCCTCCTGCTCGGCCTTGCGGACGTCGGCGTCGGGCGCGCCGTGCTGGCGCTTGAGCTCGAGATGCTCACGAATTGCGTCGTCTAGAACGCCCATCAGCGCGAAAGACTAGCGCGAGATCTCACGCATAGGGTCGAAATGTCGCGTGCGCATGACCCCGGTGGGGTCTAGCGCGACGAGCCGGCAGGTTCCGAGCGACTGACACGATTCTTGCCGCCTCGCTTCGCCTCGTAGAGAGCCAGGTCGGCGGCTGCGATCAGTCCCTCTCCGTCAGCGGCCGATTCGGGCAGCGAGGCGACCCCGAGGCTCGAGGTGATCGACAGGAGAACCTCGTCGGTGGCGTAGATCGTCAGCGCCTCGATCGCTTTGCGAACCCGCTCCGCCAGGGTTTGAGCGCCTGCGAGGTCTGTCTCCGGCAGCACCGCGACGAACTCGTCGCCGCCGAACCGAGCCATCTGATCGATCTCCCGCGCCTGCTCGCCGAGGAGCTTCCCGATCGCCATTAGAGCCATGTCGCCGACCTGATGGCCGTACTGATCGTTGAGGCCCTTGAACCCGTCTATGTCGATCATCACGAGGCCGAGCGCGTGGCCGAGACGGCGCGCACGGGAGGTCTCGGCCGCGAGGATCTCCTCGAAGTGGCGGCGGTTCGAGAGCCCGGTCAACGGATCGGTGATCGCCTGTTCCTGGATCGTGCGGTGGAGGCTGGCGTTCTCGAACGAGACCGCGGCGCGACTGGCGAGATAGTTGAACAGCTCGCGGTCGGAGTCCGTGAACGGCTCGCCGACCCGCGCGATCGCGACGACTCCGGCCGCCCGAACGTCGAGCGCCGCGGGAATCTCGAGCGAGTCGTCGCTGACTCGGGTGAGGCTGGCTGCGAGCGCGTGCGCTCCGGAGGCCGACGCGCTCGCGGTGCCGACGGCCGAATCCGCCGCCGAGCCGGATGAGAGAGCTTCCAGCTCAGCCGACTCGAGCACCTGCAGCAGGGCGTCCGACGGCGCGCCGACGACCGCCATCGGGCGTGACGTGGGGTCGGCGGGCAATGCGCGGCCGACGTCCGCCGCGCAGGCCTCGACCGCCGTGCGCACCGCGACCGCGACGATCTCCTCGGCGTTCAAGCCCGCCGCGAACGCCTCACCGACGCGCCGGATGCTCTCCTCGAGCTCCTTGCGCTGGCGCTCGATCTCGGCGATCTGCTCCTTCAACTGGATCGACATCGCGTTGAACTCCTGGCCGAGCGCAGCGAACTCGTCGCGCCCCGACGTCTCGACGCGGCGGTCGAACTCGCCGCGGCCGATTGCGCGGGCGGCGTCGAGGAACTGTCCGATCTGGCCCTGGAGCGCCCGGACGACCAAGATCGAGGAGGCGAGCGCCATGCCGAGGAAGCAGGCAAGCAGGATGACCACGCGACGGCGCGAATCGCCGATCGAGGCGCTCAGCTCGGCCGTCGGGGTGAACAGGCTCAGCTCGACGCGCTCGACCGGGTCGGGGATCACCACCGAGGCGCCCCGGTACGCCGCGCCGGCGATGTCGATCAGCCCCTCGCTCGGCGTGAGCGGCCCGGGCGCCGGAAGCGTCGAGGCGAGGATCTCGCCATCGCGCACGAGCTGCGGCTCTAGGCCTGTCAGTCGCTTGACCTCTTCCACGTAACCGGCCGCGGAGGTGTTCGAGACCTGCAGCGAGCCCAGTGGCTCGTCGTTCGGGTCGGTGATCTTGGCCGAGCTGAACGCGACGGCGTCGCGGTCGCCGGCGCGCGCGAGCACCTCCCCGCGCTGATCCTCGACGATCAGCGCGCGCAACGACGGCGTCTGACGGTCGAGTCGATCGATTCCCAGGCGCAGGGGGCCTTTCTTCCCGCGCGCCAAGGCAATCCGGAAATCGGGTTTGCCCGTCAACCGCTCGAGCGCGTTCCCGGCGCGATCGGCGTTCTCCTGATAGCCGGCGTCGGCGGCGCGCAGCGCCTGCGCGAGCTGGCTGTCCACCTGGGTGACCTCGCTGCGGCTGGTCAACGTGAGCAGCACTACACCCGCCGCGATCATCGGGACCACGACGATGATCACGAAGAAGACCAGCAGGCGAGTGCGAAAGCTCATCAGTCAGGACCTCATGGGCAGGCTACTCGCACCTCCCGACCGGATGGGCGTCATTTCCCGTGCAACATTCGTCCAACCCGGTGCGGCGGGGGCCGCCGAGCGGGTCGCCGCATGGCCTCGCTGCGGCGCTAGAATCACCACCACGGGGCTATAGCTCAGTTGGAAGAGTGCCTGGATCGCACCCAGGAGGTCGCCGGTTCGAGCCCGGCTAGCTCCATTAGGAGAAGTACCCGCTAACGAGACGGTTTTGCCCGTTCGGGGGTCTGACCGGCACACGTCACTTTGGAGGGCACCGGACGAAGTAGTGCCCAGTAGTGCCCGGCTTCGCCGTCGTTGGCGGTCTGCCAACGCACCTACCGGATGTCAAGAACCGAGTCGTCTACTCCGGCAGGCCCAACGCTTCGAGGGCCGCCTCGGGTTCCCTGAAGGGCCGGAACGAGATGCACCTGCCGTCGTGGAACTTGAGGACGTATCCCGACCTCGTCTCGTCCTCGACGCCGCTTCCCTTGCCCTTGTAGTGGATGTTTCCGACGAACACGACGATGTCACCTACCCCGAGCTTGGCTTCGACGTCGAGCCGCACGATGCCCCACGCATCGTTCATGTCCTTCATGTACTGGCGCATCCCGGCATGCCCGCGATAGTGGCCGCCGAGGGCGAATGCAGAGTGCCAATCAACTTCGGGGTCGGTCAAGTGCATGAGAGCGTCCAGGTCCCGGTGCTCGACAGCATCAAGTACGGCATGAGCGGCCGCGAGGTTCTCCTGCGACATCGCCTACTCCGACAGGCCCACGGCTTCGAGGGCGTCTGCTTCATGCATCACCGTCTCGATACGCAGAATCTTGCCTCCACGGAACGTGAACAGCATGTAGTAGTCGAGCGCTCCCTCGATCCCGCTTGCCTTGCCACGGCTGCGCTGAGTCACGGCGGCCACCACCGTGTCACCGACCGGCCGCAGGTTTCGGACCGTCATGGCCATGTGCTCCCACTGCTGGAGAAAGACGCGCATGTAGCTCGCCACTCCGGTGGGTCCGACGAACATCCCCGGTTCGGGGAACTCATCGCGAACGAGAAACTGGACCTGAGAATCGAGATCGTGCAGACCCTCGCTGAAGTCGCCCTTCGCCCAACTGGCGTAGATCCGCTTGATGGTCTCCACGTTCTCCTGCGACATCTCTACTCCGACAGGCCCACGGCTTCGAGGGCTTCAGCCCGGCTTCGGTACCACGCGACGTGGGTGATCTTGCCTTCGCTGATCGTCCATACGCCATAGGCCTGGATCTCAACCTCGGCACCGCTCGCA
>JACCVG010000089.1 GCA_013698335.1 Thermoleophilaceae bacterium | reverse complement strand
TTCAGAGGTGGGTTAGATATGAGAACTGGAGGGACACAAAGGATCGACCCTCCCCCCTCCCCCTCGGCGTGTCGGGATTCTGGGAATCGGCGCTATGGGAAAGCTGATGGGAAAGTCTTCCCCGGCTTCCAGCGTCCTCCAGCCTACGAAGGACTGGCGCCGTCTGAGATAAGAACCAGGAGCTATCCCGCTCAGAGCCTGTGATTCCGCGCTGCAACGGCAAAGCGGACGACGGGGGTCGAACCCGCGACCTTCGGCTTGGGAAGCCGACGCTCTACCAACTGAGCTACGTCCGCGCTGGGGCGACTTTAGCGCCCCAACCCGGGCCTCCCTTACGGGCCTTTGCGTTCTGTCGTCCCAGTCGAAGCAGCTGAGCGCAGCCGGGGCACGGACGGCCGCGAGCTTTAGAAGACGACGACCTGCCGACCGAGCGGCGCGTCGCGATAGACCTCACGCGCGAACGGCGGGGGAACGCGGATGCAGCCGTGCGAGGCGGGCCGGCGCGCGACGTCGTTCGAGGAGTGGAACGCGATCCCGCGGACGAAGTAGGACGCCCAGGGCAGGTTCACGTTGAACTCGTTGGAGTAGCTGTTGCGCTCCTTGCGGTAGATCTTGTAGCGCCCGCGGGGGGTCGAGAAGCCGGCCCGACCGCTCGCGATCGCGATCGTCCGCGTGACCTCGTCGCCCTTGACGATGTAGAGCACCTGGCGCTTGAGCGAAACGATCAGCCGGTCGGAATCTCCACCTCTGCCGGGGTCGGGTGTCTTGGCCTTGACGAGCCGCTTCAGGGTCTTGCGGTCGGCCTTCCCGTCGACCTTTATCCCCTCTTGCTTCTGGAAGGCGGTGAGCGCAAAGCCCTCCTCCTCCTTCATGCAGCTGCCGTTCGCGCGCGGGAGATAGCTGAGGTCTGCGAGCAGCTCCTTGAGCTCGCGCACGCGCTTGGCGCAACTGCCCGCCCCGATTGGCTTGTCGGCGAGGCTGGACTCGTCGCGGTCCTTCGACCCCCCGTCACCCTCGGCGGCGGCCGCCGCCGAGGGGAAGAGTCCGAGGACGACCACGACCAGGAAGAGCGGAGCGCGCTGCGACAGCCGATTGACCATCGCCGCATTGTGCATGCTCGCGGCCGCGCGATCAACCGGCAATGATGCGCGCATCGGCCCCGTGCTCCTGGAAACTCTCCCGCTGGCGCTCGGCGCCGCCGTGAGCCCGATCGTGCTCGCGATCACGGTCGCGATGCTGACCGGGCCGGGCCGGACTCGTCGCGCACTCGCCTTCCTCGCCGGAGAGGCTGTCCCGCTGCTTGCTCTGGCGGGGCTGATCCTGCTGTTCGGCGGCGGCGTCTCGCTGAAGGTCTCCCCCGCCGCGCTCACCGCCCTGGATCTCGTCTTTGCCGGGATCCTGCTCGCCGTCGGCCTGCGGGCCCTCTCGCGCGCGCTGCGTAAAGTGCCCGCCAAGCCCCCATCCACCGACGACTCCCACGCGAATGTCGCCCCCCGTCGAGCATTCGCGATCGGCGTCGGTTCGATGACGACCAACTTCACCTCGCTGTTGCTCTACCTGCCGGCTCTCAAGCTGATCGCGGCGGCCGATCTGACGACCGCCGATGAGCTGATCGCCGCGGCGCTGGTGATCGTGTTCGTGCTCTCGACGGTCTGGCTGCCGCTCTCGCTCACACGCATCGCGCCGACGACGGCCGACGCGGCGCTCTCCCGGATCGCCGCCACCTTCCAGCGCAACGAACGCCGGGTCACGATCGTTCTCGGGCTAGGCTTCGGGCTCTACCTGCTCGTACGCGGACTGAACGGCCTCTAACTACGCTGTTGGCGATGCGGCGCCTGCTGATCCCGCCCGTGCTCGTGACCTCGCTGGGGGTCATGGCCCTGCTTGCGCTGCTGCTGTTCGGGCTACGCGCGGCCTCTCCGGACCGCGGGATCGACGAGGCGCTAGCAGCCGGTCAGCGCCCGCCCGCGCCGCCGCTCACCCTGCCGCGCCTCGACGGATCCGGCACAACCTCGCTCGCCGACCTCGAGGGCGACGTCGTGGTGCTCAACTACTGGGCGTCATGGTGTGAGCCCTGCCGCGAGGAGTCCCCCGCACTGCAGGCCTTCCACGAGCGGATCGAAGGCCGCGGCGGACTCGTGCTAGGGGTCGACGCCCTGGACGTGACCGCCGACGCCGAGGCGTTCATTGAGGAGTTCGGCCTCACCTATCCGATGTTGCGCGACGTCGAGGCCGAGACCGCCGGGCGGTTCGGCGTCGCGGGCTACCCGGAGACGATCGTGATCGATCGGCGGGGGCGGATCGTGGCGATCCAGCGCGGCCCCGTGGACTCCAGGTGGCTCGAGTTGACGGTCCTCCCGCTGCTCGAGGAACCGGCCTGAGAGCGTTCCGGATCATCCTCGCCGCCTGCGCGATAGGTGCGATTGCCCCGGCCGCCGCGGTCGCCGCGTGCCCCCAGACGAGCGTCGCCGACCTCGAGGACGAAGTCATGTGCCCGGTCTGCGGCACGGCGCTCGGACTGGCGATCGAGGCGCCGCAGGCCCAGCGCGAGCGCGCTTTCATCCTCGAGCTGGTCGAGCAGTGTCGTTCCAAGGACGAGATCAAGCAGGCGCTGACGCGCGAGTTCGGTCCCGCCGTTCTGGCGCTGCCGCCGGCGAGCGGTTTTGACCTCGCGGCCTACCTCGTGCCGCTGATCGGCGCGCTTCTCGCGGTCACGGCGCTGGCCGTGGTCGCGCTCCGCTGGCGTCGCCGACGGCCCCCGGACGGGCTCGACGATCTGCCCCCGAACGCAGCCGGCGACGATGCGGCGAGGCTGACGGCCGAGGAGGAGGCGAACACCGAAGATGCCGCTCGGCTCGAGGCCGACCTGCGGCGCTACGACCTGTAGCCGACTCCTACATCTCGCTCGGAGCCGCTACTCCGAGCAGGTCCAGTGTGCGCTCGAGCAGCCGACGCGAATGCTCGCTCAGTGCGATCCGCAGGTCCTCATCCCCGCCCTCTTCGGCCGCCCCGACGACCCGGCAATCGCGGTAGAAGGCGGAGAAGTCCTGTGCGGTCTCCAGCGCGTAAGTGGTCAGCCGGTGCGGAGCGCGCCGCTCGGCCGCGAGCGCGATCTCCCCCGGGAAGGCGAGCAGCCGCATGATCATGGTGCGCGCCGAGGGGTGGGGCACCTCGGCACTCCCGGCGAGATCCGCCGCGAGCGCCTGCTCGACCCGCTCAGTGCCGGCCTTGCGGAGAATGCTGGCGATTCGCGCGTGTGCGTACTGGACGTAGTAGACGGGGTTGTCCTGGGACTGCTCGCGGGCGAGCGCGAGGTCCAGATCGAGCGTCGTGTCGTGGCTGCGCTGCACGAGGAAGAACCGCGCGGCGTCGACTCCGATGTCGTCGAGCAGGTCGTCGAGGGTCACGATGTCGCCCGCACGCTTCGACATCTGCACGACGGCCCCGCCGTCACGCAGGTTGACGAGCTGCATGACGATCACCTCGAGCGAGCCCTCCGCACCCCCGAGCGCCTGCCAGGCGGCTTGCATGCGGCCGATATAGCCATGGTGATCGGCGCCCCAGACGTTGATCACGCGCTCGTGGTCGCGCGAGCGCTTGTCGAGGTGGTAGGCGATGTCGGCCGCGAAGTAGGTCAGCTCGCCGCTGCCGCGCTGGAGCACGCGATCCTTGTCGTCGCCGAACTCGGTCGTGCGCAACCAGGTCGCGTCCTCGTGGGGGTAGACCCGCTGATCGGCGTTGAGCGCTTCGATCGCGGCCGTGATCGCGCCGCTCTCGTGTAGTGACAGCTCGGAGAAGTAACGGTCATAGTCGACGCCGAACCGCTCGAGCGTCGCCCGAACGCCACCGAGAATCAGCCCGACGCCACGCGCGGCGACTTGGTCCGGATCGGCATCGGGTGCGCCCGCCCCCTCGATCCGCGCCGCGATCTCCACCACATAGCCACCCTGATAGCCGTCCTCAGGAGGCTCCTCCCCACGCGCCCGCGCGATCAGCGACTCGCCGAAGCGACGGACCTGGGATCCGTAGTCGTTGACGTAGTACTCACGCTCGACCGCATGGCCGGCGAGCTCGAGGATCCGGCAGAGGGAGTCGCCGTAGGCCGCGTGGCGAGCGGCGGCGACGGTGATCGGACCGGTCGGATTGGCACTGACGAACTCAACGAGAATGCGCTCGCCCGCCGGGCCGGAGCCGAACAGATCGCCCGCTTCGCCGATCCGCGCAAGCGAGCCGCGCAGCCAGCGGTCGGAGACGAACAGGTTGAGGAACCCGGGACCGGCGATCTCGATCCGCTCGAGCCGATCGCCGAGGACCTCGCCGAGCCGCTCGCCCAGCTGCTCGGCGACGGCTCGGGGAGGGCTTCCGAGCTCCGGGGCGAGCAGCATCGCCGCGTTCGTCGAGTAGTCGCCGAACTCCGGCTTGGGCGGCCGGCCGAGGTCGGGCAACTCGACCACGGAGCCGCGAAGGTCCGCCGCCACGGCGGCAACCGCGGCGTGCAACTCGGCCAGGGGATCAGCGGTGCTCGGCACGCCGTCAGTCTGCCAATTCAGCTCGCTCAGTAGTGGTAGGGCTCGTTGGCCAGGATCTTGTGGGCACGATAGATCTGCTCGAGCAGGACGACCCGCGCGAGCTGGTGGGGAAGGGTCATCGGCCCGAACGACAGGCTCAGGTCGCGGCGATCCAGCTCGAGACCGCGCGGTCCGCCGACGATGAAGCAGAGGTCGAGGCCCGCCATCCTCCGTTCGGCGAGGAACTCGCTGAACCCGTGCGAATCGAAGGTCGTGCCGCCGGAGTCGAGCCCCACGACGAACGCGCGCTCCGGCAGCCTCCCGGGTACCTGTTCGCTCTCACGCAGCTCGATCAGCTCCAGACGGGCGTGCCGCGCGAGCAGCTTCTGGTAGTGCGCAACGTCGTCGGCGTAGGGCGGTCTCAGCCGCCCAACCGCGATCACGACCGTCCTCACGGCGCGCTCCGGTCCCGTTCGGCGGCGCGCGCCGCAGCCCCGATCCGCTCGAGGGTCGTCGGGTGGCTGCCGAGCACAGCGTGCAGCAGCGCCGGCGGGTCGGGGTCGGAGACGTTGGTCACCGACAGCCGACGCTGGAGCTCGATCAAGGCCGCCGGCTCGCCCGTCAGCTCGATCGCCCGCCGATCGGCGCTGCGCTCCACCGCGCGCGAGAGGAAGCTCGCGGGTATGCCGACCGCGAACCCGACCAGCGCCATCGACAACGCAAGCGATGGCAGGCGTCCAACCGGTCCGAGTGAATCGCCCGCACCGAATCCACCAACCCGCGCCAGCCGCCGTGCGAGGAGGTCGATCAGGTAGGCCGCCGGCAGGGCGACCAGAGCAAGCCAGATCAAACCGCGTGGGACGTCCTGGTGCTCGACGTGCGCGAGCTCGTGGGCGACGACGGAGCGGACCTCGGCCGGTTCGAACTGTTCGAGCAAGGTGTCGTATAGGACGACCCGCTTCGTGGGCCCGAGCCCACCGACATAGGCGTTCGCGGCGGTCGTCCGCCGGCTGGCATCGACCTCGTAGACCTCGCCCACCGAGACGCCGCCGCGATCGGCGAGGTCGAGCACCGATTGGCGCAGATCACCCGGCGGTAGCGGGTCGAAGTCGTTGAAGCGCGGCTCGAGGACGACCGGTGCGGCGTAGGTGAACAGGACCGCCAAGGCGATCGCGGCGAGTCCACCCCCGACCCACCAGCGCGTGCCGAGGCGACGAATCAGCAGGACTACGCCGGCGCCCGCGACGGCGCCCTCGACGATCCCGATCGCGCTCATCTTCCCGAGGTCGAGGAACCAGCCGTCGAGCGACTGGGTCGAGAGACCGACGGCGCTCGCCCGCTGGTGTGCGACGAGCGCGAGCGGCAGCGAGACGAGGCCGATGCCGATCGATACCCCGGCGCCGACTGCCGCGCCGCCGGCCACGGGGCGGCGCTCCGCGGCTCCGATCCAGCCGCGCACCGATCGAGGAGGCCGCAGTGCCAGCCCGGCCAGTGCAACGCCGGTCAGGGCTATCTGAGCGAGCCCGATCACCCGTTGCGTACCGCTGAACGCCTCCGCGCGCGCCAGCTCGGCCGGACTGAAATATGCTTGCGCTTCGACCACGAGGGGTTCGATGTCCACTCCGCGCGGCCGCAGTACGAGGGTCGCCACCGCGGCGGCAGCGGCCCCGGCGACCAGTGCCAGCGGTAGCCGGTAGCGATGAGCGCTCATTCCGACGACACTCTAGAGCGGCCCTCCGTGCCCGATTCAGCCCGGGCGGCGGTGATCAGCGATATCCACGGCAACCTGCCGGCGCTCGAGGCCGTGCTGGCCGACGTGCGCCGCGCGGGGATCGACGTTGTCTGGTGTTTGGGCGATCTGGTCGGCTACGGGGCCCAGCCGAACGAATGCGTCGCGTTGGCCGCGGAGGCGTGCGCTGTGTGTCTGGTCGGCAACCACGACCTCGTGGTGCTCGACCGCCTCGACATCGCCACGTTCTCCCCGAATGCCGCCCTCGCCGCCCGCTGGACGCGCTCGGAGCTCGGCGCGGACGCGCGCGCGTTCCTGAACGGCCTCAGCGCCTCGAACACCGACCAGCCGATCGGCTTGTTCCACGGAAGTCCCCGCGATCCGGTCTGGGAGTACGTCCTCTCCCCTGGCCTGGCCGCGGAGTGCATCGACTCGATGGACAGCCGCGTGGGCGCGGTCGGCCACTCGCACGTCGCCCTCTACTTCACCAGCGACGCGAGCGGCGAGGCCAGCGGCGAGCCGGCTGCCTCGGGCGCACAGATCGAAATCGCCGACGGAGGCTGGCTGCTGAACCCCGGATCGGTCGGCCAGCCGCGCGACGGAGATGCGCGCGCCGCGTGGTTGGAGATCGACCTCGCAGGCTGGAGAGCCACCTGGCGGCGTTCCGAGTACGCCGTCGACGAGGCGGCCGAGGCAATTCGCGAGGCCGGCCTGCCCGCAGCCCTCGCCGACCGGCTTTACTACGGCCAATGACGCGTCCACTCGACACTCGCGCGCGGCGCCGCCGGCTTGCCGGGGCGCTCGTCTGCACGGTGCTGCTGGTGCCACTGGCGGGCTGCGGAGCCCGTGAGGGGATTCCCCGCGACGACGCCAAAGACATCGAAGGGGCGCTCAATGACGTAGAGGAGCAGTTCGGCGACGGTGACTGCACCGCGTTGACGAGCACCGGGATGGCCGAGTTGCAGGCCTCGGTCGACACGCTCCCGCGCAAGGTCGATGAGGAGATCCGGACGGTGCTCGCCAACAGCGTTGAGGAGTTGGAGGGGCTCGCGTCGGAGTGCGTCGAAGCGCCGGAGCCCGAGCCGGTGACGACGACGACGCCAACGCCGAGCACCACGACGGCGCCGCTCACGACCGAAACCGAGGAAACGAAGACCGAGCCGGTGACCACCGAAACGGAGGAGGAGCCCCCGGTCGAGCCGGAGGTTCCGGAGGAGAAGCCGGGCAAGGAACCGAAGATAAAGCCTCCGAAGGGCGAGTTCCCGGATGCCCCGACCCAGTTCGACGAGGAGGGCGACGGCTGATGTCGACCCCCTCTCAGGTGGCCAACCGCTACACGCTCGAAGGCCGGCTCGGTGCCGGCGGCATGTCGACGGTCTTCCTCGCCAAAGACCTGGTGCTCGAGCGTCAGGTCGCGGTCAAGCTGCTGGCCGAGCACCTCGCAGACGACGAGGCGTTCGTCGCGCGCTTCCGCCGCGAGGCGCTCTCCGCCGCCCGCCTCCAGCATCCGAACGTCGTCCAGGTCTATGACTCGGGCCGCGACAGCGACTCCGGCCGCCATTACATCGTGATGGAGTTCGTCGACGGGCCTTCGTGCGCCGAGATCCTGCGCGACCGAGGGACGATGGAGATCGAGGAGTCCGCGCGGGTGATCGAGGACGCGTGCAACGGCCTCGACTACGCCCATCGCGCGGGCGTCGTCCACCGCGATGTCAAGCCCGGCAACCTCCTGATCGTCGGCGAATCCGGCGCGACCAAGCTCGCGGACTTCGGGATCGCCAAGGCGGCCGAGCAGACACGCATCACCCAAGTCGGCTCGGTGCTTGGTACCGCCGCCTACCTCTCCCCCGAGCAGGCGCGCGGCGAAGAAGCCGGCCCGGCATCGGACCTCTACTCGCTCGGCGTCTGCGCGTACCAGTTCCTCACCGGACGCCTGCCCCACGAGTACTCCTCACTGACCGAGCTCGCGCTCAAGCAGCAGCAGGACGCGATCCTGCCGATCACCGAGTTCCGCCCCGAAGTGCCGCCGGCTCTCGATCGCGCCGTCCGGACGAGCCTCGAGATCGATCCCGACCTGCGCTACGGCTCCGCGTTACTGATGGGACAAGCGATCGCGGCCGGACTCCACGGCCAGTACACCGACGAGACGATGCGGATGGCGACCTCCGAGTTGCAGGCGACGAGAGCCCTGCCCCAGGACGAGGGAACTCGCGTTATGGCCGAGCAGCCGGTGCAGCCGAGCGGTGCGGCCCGACTGCAGGTCAGCCCGACCGCGGCCGACCAAAAGCTGGCTCGCCGGCGGCAGCGCAAGCGGGTGATCGGCCGGATCATGGTCGGCCTTGCGATCCTCGCGGCGGCGGCGATCGTCGGGGTCGCCGTGCTCGAGGCCGAGCGCGGGACCGTCGCGGAGATAGTCGAGAACAACTTCCCCGGCCAGGCTGACGCGATCAAGCAGTTCCTGCGCGAGAACACGCAGTGACGATCCTTTAGGGCGCGCCGCCGGCGAGCACCCGCTCTCCGTAGACCTCCAGTTCGCCCGCGCCGATCGCCGTGCGCATCCCGGTCATCAGCCGCTCGACGAAGGTCAAGTTGTGGAGCGTCACGAGCCTGACCCCGGTCAGCTCACGCGCCCGGAGCAGGTAATGGAGGTAGGAGCGGGTGTGCTCACGGCACGCCGGGCAGGGGCAGCCCTCCTCGATCGGGCCCTTGACCCCTGCGCTCGCGGGAGCGGTCAAATCCAGGCGCCAGCGGCCACCGGGGTCAGGAACGAGCGCCGTGCCGTGGCGGCCGAGCCGGGTCGGCGTCGCGCAGTCGAAGGTGTCGATGCCCGCCCGGACCCCCGCAACGAGATCGTCGATGTCACCGATCCCGAGTAGGTGGCGCGGCAGCGTGTTCGGCGATTCGCCCAGCGCCCAGCCGACCACATCGCGCATCTGCTCCTTCTCCTGGCCGAGCGACCCGCCGATCGCGATCCCGTCGACTCCGGCTTCGGCGACGAAACGCGCCGACTCGCCGCGCATGTCCTCGTAGACCCCTCCCTGGACGATCCCGTACAGCAGCCGCCCGGCCTCGCCGTGCTCTCGATGCCAGCCGACGCAGCGCTCGAGCCACCGGTGCGTCCGCTCGGTGGAGCTCTGCGTGTATTCGCGCGTGACGTGAAAAGGGGTGCACTCGTCAAAGGCGAGCGCGATGTCTGAGCCGATCGCGGCTTGCATCTCCATCGATTCCTCGGGACCCATGAACAGCTCGGCTCCGTCGAGGTAGGAGCGAAACCGGGCCCCGCGCTCATCGATCGACAGCAGCACGCCCTGGCCCTGCCGGCGCGAGCCCGTCCGCTTGATCTCCGCGGCGACGTTGCCGTGGCCCATCGAGAAGACTTGGAAACCGCCGGAGTCCGTGATGATCGGCTGGCGCCAGCCCATGAACTCGTGCAAGCCGCCCTGCTCGCGCAGCCGCTCGGCACCCGGGCGGACGAACAAGTGGAAGGTGTTGCCGAGCACCATCTCGAAGCCGAGTGCGGAGACCTCGGAGGCGTGCAGCGACTTGACGGTGCCGGTCGAGGCGAGCGGCACAAACGCCGGCGTCGCGACGGTCCCGTGCGGAAGCCCAAGCACGCCCGCTCGGGCGTCACCATCGCGTGAGGTGATCGTGAAAGGGTCGGGCGACATCGGCTGTGAGCTTAGGCGCCGCTACTCTCCTGCGCATGGGCAAGATCGGGGAGCGTGTGGACGAGAACATGCGGTTGATGGCGAGTCAGACGCCGCTGCAGCTCGCGATAAACCTCGCAGTCGTGATCGCGATCCTCAGCCTCTTGGCGGTCCTCGAGCTGCTCACCTGGTCGGCCGTGATCGGCGGCGCGCTCGGCTACGTCGCCATCCAGGCGATCGCGCGAATCCGTCACCGCTAGACCCCACCGGGGTCATGCGCGCACGACGTTCGGCCCTGCGCGCGAGTTCTCGCGCTAGCCGGCGGCGGTCAACAGTGAGCGCCCGGACATCCCGTCGGGCTCGGGCTCGTCGAGCAACGCGAGGACGGTCGGCGCAACGTCGCAGAGAGCCCCGCCCTCGCGTAGCGGCCCGACTTCGGCAGTGACCACCAGCGGCACCGGGTTGAGCGAGTGCGCGGTGTTCGGGCTGCCGTCCGGTTCGAGCATCTGCTCGGCGTTGCCGTGGTCGGCGGTCACGATGCACGCGCCGCCGCGGGCGTGAACCGCGTCGAGGACCTCGCCGAGACAGCTGTCGACGGTCTCGACCGCGGCCACCGCAGCCTCGACGACGCCCGTGTGACCGACCA
The DNA here is from genome assembly GCA_013698335.1 of Thermoleophilaceae bacterium. Classification (GTDB taxonomy): domain Bacteria; phylum Actinomycetota; class Thermoleophilia; order Solirubrobacterales; family Thermoleophilaceae; genus JACCVG01. The sequence continues at coordinate 878 of JACCVG010000089.1, read as the reverse complement.
TGTCGGGGTTGGCGAAGTTGATCACGCCGAAGCGGTGGTCGCCGGCGGTCCACGCCTCGACGAAGGCGGCGGCAGCGGCTCTCGCGCTCATCTCGGGCTTGTGGTCGTAGGTAGGGACGTCACGCGGGGAATCGACGAGCCGCCGCTCCTCGCCATCGTTGGGCTGTTCGTCGCCCCCGTTGAAGAAGTAGGTGACGTGGGCGTACTTCTCGGTCTCGGCGACGTGCAGCTGGGTGTGACCGCGCGCGGCGAGCGTCGCGGCGAGCGTGGTCTCGGGGCGCTCGGGCGGATAGGCGACCGGGTAGGGCCAGCCCTCCTGGTACTCGGTGAGAGTGGTCAGCCCGACCGGCCTAAACCAGGGGGGACGGTCGAACTCGTCGAAGTCGGGCTCGCCCAGCGCACGAACCAGCTGCCGTGCCCGATCGGGGCGGAAGTTGAAGAAGATCACGGCGTCGCCCGGCCTGATGGTTGCGGCCTCTCCGATTACCGTCGGCAGGATGAACTCGTCGGTCTCGCCGCGCGCGTAGGCCGCGGCAACCGCCTCGGCCGCGGTTGACACCGGCGGCGCCGCCCCCTCACCGCTCGCGATCGCTCGGAACGCGAGCTCGCTCCGATCCCAGCGCCGGTCGCGGTCCATCGCGTAGTAACGCCCGCCGACGGTCCCGAAGCGCGCGCCGCAGCGATCGACGGTCGCCTGGGCCTCGGCGATGAAGCGGGCACCGGCGTCCGGTGCAGTGTCGCGACCGTCGGTGAACGCGTGAACGACGACGTCCTCGACGCCCTCGGCCGCGGCGAGCTCGAGGCAGGCCGCCATGTGATCCATGCTCGCGTGCACCCGGCCGCCCGAGACGAGGCCGAGCAGGTGCAGTCGGCCGGCC
>JACCVG010000072.1 GCA_013698335.1 Thermoleophilaceae bacterium | reverse complement strand
GGGGCGCTGCGTGTGCGGCGACTTCATGAGGTAGGAGCTCGGCCCGTCGAGCTGGCCGCCGATGCCGTGGTTCAGCGCGAGCTTGCACAGCCGCACCGCGTCGGTGACGATTCCCGCCGAGTTGGGCGAGTCCCAGACCTCGAGCTTGAGCTCCAGGTTCAGCGGCACGTCGCCGAAGGCCTGGCCCTCGACGCGGATGTGGGCCCACTTGCGGTCGGTCAGCCACGGCACGTAGTCAGACGGACCGATGTAGACGTCGTCCTTGGGCAACTCGTGCTCCATGATCGACGTCACCGCGTTGGTCTTGGAGATCTTCTTCGACTCCAGCCGCTCGCGCTCGAGCATGTTGTAAAAGTCCATGTTGCCGCCGACGTTGAGCTGCGAGGTGCGCAGCATCTTCACGCCGCGATCGCCGAACAGGCGGGCGAGCTGGCGGTGGACGATCGTCGCGCCGACCTGAGACTTGATGTCGTCGCCGACGATCGGCAGCCCCTTCTGTTGGAAGCGGTTGCCCCAGTACTCCTCGCGCGCGATGAACACCGGGATGCAGTTGACAAAGCCACAGCCGGCCTCGAGGATCTGCTCGACGTACCACTTGGTCGCGAGCTCGGATCCGACCGGCAGGTAGGAGACGACCACGTCGGTCTTGGTCTCCTTGAGGATCGAAACGATGTCGACCGTCTCGCCGGGCGCCTTGGTGATCTTTTCCTTGAGGTACTTGCCGAGCCCGTCGTGGGTCATGCCCCGCTGGACGGGCACGTCGAGCTTGGGCACGTCGGCGAACTTGATCGTGTTGTTCTGACCCGACCAGATCGCGTCGGAGAGGTCCTTACCGACCTTGTCGGCGTCGATGTCGAAGGCCGCCGAGAACTCGATGTCGGAGACGTGGTAGCCGCCGAGGTCGACGTGCATCAGGCCGGGAACGCGCTCGTTCGGATCGGCGTCGCGGTAGTACTGGACGCCCTGCACGAACGAGGACGCGCAGTTGCCGACGCCGATGATCGCGACCCGGACCTTCTCGGTCTGGTAGCGCGAAGCGCCGTTGGTGATGTGCTCAGTCAAGTCGAAACCCCTCTTCGGAAAGTTTGGTGAGGCCGCATGGCGACCGGAAGAATGCAACCCCTTCATACCCATTTCGTTACGTTCCTTCACAAGCTCAGGGAGGCTGCCTGAGCTCCCTACGAACGTGAAGGACGCGCTGGATCACTGTCACCGTTGTTAGCCCGGCGAGCAGGTATATGGCCGGTTCCAGCAGTTCAAATGTACCGATGCCGAGTCCCTGGGCGAACAGCAGCCCCGCCGAGATGATCACGACACGCACCGCGCGTGTCGCCAAACCGACCTTGCATTCGACGCCGAGCGCCTCGGCCCGCGCTCGGGTGTAGGAGACCATCAGCGACGCCAAGACAGCGATCACGACTGCCGCCACGGCGACCTCGTCATCGGTGCGCACGAAGTAGACCGCGACCGCGGTCAGCACGATGCCCTCCTCGATCCGGTCGAGCGTCGAGTCGAGAAACGCGCCGAACGGCGTGCCCTTTCCCGACATCCGCGAGTAGCGACCGTCGAGCGTGTCCATCACCGAGCCGGCGATGAACGCCAGCCCGGCCCAGAGCCACAGCTCCTGCAGCACGAGGAACGCGGCGAGCAGGTTGCCGAGTAGCCCGGTCAGAGAGATCGCGTTCGGCGTCAGGCGCGATTCGATCAGCGCGGTGCGCGCCATCACGCGCGCCTCCGAGACAGTCCGCGGAGCTTCGCTCATCCGCCTTCCCCGAGGAAGTGCGTGATCCGGGCGACGAGATCCGGTCGATCGAGCCACGGCCAATGCCCTCCGTCGACGAGCTCGACCTCAGCGGGGCCTCCGACCGCGTCCGCGTAGCGCTGGGCGAATTCCGTGCCGATGAACGGGTCGGACTTCCCCCAGATGACGAGCGCCGGTGCGGTGATCGCATCGAGCCGCGCACCGGCGGCGGCGAGCGCCTCGGGGTCGGCCGAGCGGTAGAGCTTGAGGATCGCCCGCTGGGTGCCCTGGTCGAAGCCGGCCCAGACGAGGTCGAGGAACTCGTTCGGGGTCCCGCCCCCGTTCGGGAAGGCCCTTCGCGCGAGCAGCCCCAGCACGCGCCGCGTCGTAAACCCCATTGACAGCTCCCCGAGTCCCGGCACCCGCCAGACCCGGGCGACCCAGTGCCAGTGGTAGGAGTCGAACAGCGGCACGGCGTCGATGATCACGAGCCGCTCGACTCGCTCGAGCACCGCCCGGTCCATCGCGAGCGCGAGCGCTCCCCAGTCGTGCACAACGAGGTTGAAGCGCTCGAGCCCCTCGCTCTCGACGAGCGCGCTCAGATAGGCGGCGAGCCCCTCCGCCGAATAGTCGATGTGGGACGGCTTGGCCGAGCGGCCCCAGCCGGGCAGGTCGGGCGCGAGCCCGCCGGTCAGCTCGAGCGGCCCGGTCCAGATCCCGGAGCTCGTCGGGTTGCCGTGGACGTAGAGCGTCGGCAGGGCGCCAGCCGGCGGGTCGGCCTCGCGCAGGAAGATCGAGACGTCCCCGACCATGACCGTGCGCTCGCGGATCTCGGCCATGCGCGGTTCATATCACCGCGCCGGTACGTTGGCCGCGTGGCCCCCCGCAAGAGCGACTGGCAGCGCCCGCGCCGGGCGCGCGTGCGAGCGATCCGCGACCGCCTGCGCGAGACCTACGGCGAGGCCGTGCTCGTCCCCCACCGCGAGCCGGTCCACGAGCTCGTGCTGACGATCCTCTCCCAGCACACCAACGACCGCAACCGCGACGTCGCCTACGGCCGTCTGCGCGAGCGGTTCGTCGATTGGCCGGCGATCGCGGCTGCGCCCGAGGACGACGTCGCCGATGCGATCCGTCCCGGTGGCCTCGCGAACGTCAAGGCGGGGCGGATCCAGGCCGTCCTGCGCGAGCTCGACGGCGATGACCTCACCTGGCTGGAGACGGCGCCGCTCGCGCGCTCGCGCGAGTTTCTCTGCTCGCTGCCGGGAGTCGGTCGCAAGACGACGGCCTGCGTGCTGCTCTTCTCCTACGGCCTGCCCGACATCCCGGTCGACACGCACGTCGATCGCGTCGGAAAGCGGCTCGGTCTGTTCCGCCCGAAGGCATCGTTCGAGGAGGAGCACGACGAGTTGTTGCGGATCGTCGATCCCGAGGATGCCTACGACCTCCACATGAACCTGATCCGCCATGGTCGCCGCACCTGTAAGGCCCAGCGCCCGCGCTGCCGGGAGTGCGCGCTGCTACGGATGTGTCCCCACGGACGCGCCCGAGTAAAGTCGCGCCCATGAGCGACGAGTGGCGCGTAGAGGTGACCGTCGGCGACGAGGCCGCCGGTGTCTCGATGGGCGAGCGGCTGCTCGCGGTCGACCTCGACGAGGAAGCTCAGGAGGCGCTCGGCCGCCGCACGATCGTCACCCACGATGGGCCGCACGTCTTTCTCTACTCGGCGACCGAGGACGGCGCCCGGACCGCCGAGACGGTCGTCACCGACCTAATCGCCCAGGCGGGCATCGAGGCGACCGTCGGCATGACCCGCTGGCATCCGGACGAGCAAGCCTGGAAGGACGCGACGATCCCGCTTCCCACCACCGAGGCCGAGCGCGAGGCCGAGCACGAGCGCCACGAGGCCGCCGAGTTGATTGAGCTCTCCGAGCAGGGCACCTACGACTGGGAGGTCCGGGTAGAGCTGCCCGGCCATGCCGAGACCGTTGCCTTCGCGGAGCGCCTGCGTGGCGAGGGCCTGCCCGTCACCCGCCGCTGGCGCTACCTGCTGGTCGGAGCGCTGACCGAGGAGGACGCCGATGAGCTCAGCGCACGGATCCTCGCCGAGGCGCCCGAAGGCTCCACGACCCGCATCGAGGCGATCCTCGACGAGCCGGGCCACCCGCTGTTCGTCTTCCTGCGCAGCAAGCTCTAGCGTCGGTTGGCGCCTTGACATCGCCGTGACCGGGCGAAAGCGCCAAAGGGGCTAGCCGCGCGCCGGGCTCAGTCCCTGATCGTCGATGCCTTATCTGCCCACGAATCTAATCTGCTACAACAAGACTTAGATTTTTCTAGGACATCGATTTAGCGAGAGAAAGGCCGACGCATGGCAAAGACGATTGGGATCGACCTCGGTACGACCAACTCCTGCATGGCTGTCATGGAGGGTGGCGAGCCGACGGTAGTAGAGAACGTGGAGGGGGCACGCACGACGCCTTCGGTCGTCGCATTCGCCCAGAGCGGCGAGCGACTGGTGGGCACCGTGGCCAAGCGCCAGGCGGTCACCAACCCGGAAAAGACGATCACCTCGATCAAGCGGTTCATGGGTCGCAAGGAGGCCGAGGTCCGCGAGGAGGAGAAGATCGTCCCCTTCGAGGTCATCTCCGGCCCCAACGGCGCCGCGCGCGTCAAGGTCGGTGACGAGGAGTACTCGCCGCCCGAGATCAGCGCGATGATCCTCCAGAAGCTGAAGGCCGACGCCGAGGCCTACCTCGGCGAGGCGGTCGACAGCGTCGTCATCACCGTTCCCGCCTACTTCAACGACGATCAGCGCCAGGCGACCAAGGACGCCGGCAAGATCGCCGGCCTCGAGGTCAAGCGGATCATCAACGAGCCGACGGCGGCCGCGCTCGCCTACGGGCTCGACAAGGAGGGTGCGGACCAGACGATCCTCGTCTTCGACCTCGGCGGCGGCACCTTCGACGTGTCGGTGCTCGAGATCGGCGACGGCGTCTTCGAGGTCAAGGCGACCGCGGGTGACAACCACCTCGGTGGCGATAACTTCGACAAGGCGATCGTCGATTGGTTGGTCAAGGACTTCAAGGCCTCGCAGGGCCTCGATCTCGCGCAGGACAAGATGGCGCTCCAGCGGCTCTACGAGGCCGCCGAGAAGGCCAAGGTCGAGCTCTCGACGACGCAGGAGTCGCAGATCAACCTGCCGTTCATCACGGCCGACCAGTCGGGGCCCAAGCACCTCGACGTGCGGCTCACCCGCGCGAAGCTCGCCGAGCTCGTCTCGGCGCTCGTCGATCGCGTTGTCGGTCCGACCAAGCAGGTGATGAAGGACGCCGGCGTGACCGGCGCCGACATCGACCACATCGTGCTCGTCGGCGGTATGACCCGGATGCCCGCCGTGCAGGAGAAGGTCAAGGAGCTGACCGGCAAGGACCCCCACAAGGGCGTCAACCCGGACGAGGTCGTCGCAGTCGGCGCCGCGATCCAGGCCGGCGTGCTCGCCGGCGACGTCAAGGACGTGCTGCTGCTCGACGTCACCCCGCTGACGCTCGGGATCGAGACCAAGGGGGGCGTGATGACCAAGCTGATCGAGCGCAACACGACGATCCCGACGCGCAAGTCGGAGGTCTTCTCGACCGCCGAGGACAACCAACCCTCGGTCGAGGTCCACGTCCTCCAGGGTGAGCGCGAGATGGCCGCCCACAACAAGTCGCTCGGCAAGTTCCAGCTGACGGGCATCCCGCCGGCGCCGCGTGGGATCCCGCAGGTCGAGGTCACCTTCGACATCGATGCCAACGGGATCATCAACGTGTCAGCGAAGGATCTCGGCACCGGCAAGGAGCAGAAGGTCGAGATCAAGGCCGGCTCGGCGCTCTCGGACGAGGAAGTCGAGCAGATGGTCAAGGACGCCGAGGCCCACGCCGACGACGACCGCCGCCAGCGCGAGCTGGTCGAGGCGCGCAACATGGCTGAGAACGCGGCCTACCAGGCCGAGAAGCAGCTCGGCGAGCTCGACAACATCGACGACGGCTCCAAGACCGAGATCGAGGACGCGATCAAGGACGTGCGCGATGTCCTCGAGTCCGAAGACGTGGCCGAGATCCAGGCACGCACTCAGGCGCTCCAGGAGGCCTTCCACAAGGTCTCCGAGCAGCTGTACGCAGCGGCCGCCGAGGCCCAGGCCGCCCAGTCAGCCGACGGCGCGGGCGCCAACGGCACGTCTGAGGAGCCGGTCGACGCAGAGGTCGTCGACGCCGAAGTCGTCAGCGAGGACGACAACCGGTGATCGAGGACCCGAAGGTCGTCGACGAAGGAGCGGCGCCCGTCGAGGGCGCTGCTCCCGAGGCCGAACCGGACGCGGCTCCCGTTGAGGAGATCCCCGAGGATCCGGCCGTCCGCGTCGAGCGCGAGCGGGGCGAGTACCTCGAGCTCGCCCAGCGGACCCAGGCCGACTTCGAGAACTACCGCCGGCGCGCGGCGAAGGAGATCTCGGCCGCGGGCGCTCGAGCGAAGGGTCCGCTGCTGCGCGACCTGCTGCCGGTCGTCGACAACCTCGAGCGGGCGATCAGCCTCGCCGGCGATGCGGGCGAGGGGCTCGCGAACGGCGTCAAGCTGGTCCACTCGGAGCTGATCGCGACGCTCGAGCGGAACGGAGTCAAGGGGTTCGAGCCGGTCGGCGAGCCGTTCGACCCGACCGTCCATGAGGCGCTCTCGACCAGACCCGATGAGGGCTCGGAGGCCGGACTCGTGCTCGAGGTCGTCGAGAAGGGTTACCGGCTCGAGGATTCGATCCTGCGCCCCGCGCGTGTGATCGTCTCGGCCTGAGAGGTCGCGCACCCGATGCCCGCCACCAAGGATCCCTACGACGTCCTCGGAGTCGCCAAGAAGGCGACCGACGAGGAGATCAAGAAGGCGTACCGCAAGCTGGCGCGCCAGTTCCACCCCGATCGCAACCCCGACGACACGCGCGCCGAGGAGCGGTTCAAGGAAGTCCAGCAGGCCTACTCGGTGCTCTCCGATCCGGAGAAGCGCCGCCAGTACGACTCGGGCGGTGGGATCTTCGGCTCGGGGTTCGACCCAGGCGGCTTCCGCGGCGGCGGCGGTCCCGGCCCCGGCGGGTTTGGCGACATCCTCTCCGACCTCTTCCGAAGCGGCGGCGGTCAGGCGCCCGGCACCCGCGCCGAGCGCGGCCGCGATCTGGAGACCGACGTATCGATTTCGTTCGAGCAGGCGATGGACGGCGCCCAGGTCTCGCTGTCGGTGCCGGTCTCGGCGCCGTGCGTGACCTGCCACGGGACGGGCGCGAAGCCCGGCACCTCGCCGACCGTCTGCCCGAATTGCCAGGGTCGCGGGATCGAGTCTCAAGGACAGGGCCTCTTCTCGATCTCCCAGCCGTGCTCGGTCTGCGGCGGCACCGGCACGCGGATCGACGATCCGTGCCCGACTTGCAACGGCGCCGGCGTCACCCGCCAGGTCAAGCGCTACAAGGCCAACATTCCCGCGGGCGTGCGTGAGGGCAGCCGGGTGCGGCTCGCCGGCAAGGGAGAACCAGGGCGCCGCGGCGGCCCGCCCGGCGACCTCTACGTCATCACCCACGTCTCGGAGTCGCCGGTCTTCAAGCGCCGCGGCGAGCACCTCGAGGTCGAGGTGCCGATCACGATCGTCGAGGCGATCCGCGGCGCGACCGTCGAGGTCCCGGTGCTCGCCGGCGGCTCGAAGCGGATCCGCGTTCCCGCCGGGACCCAGCACGGAACGGTTCAGCGGTTGCGCGGCGAAGGCCCGCCGAAGCTCGGTGGCCGCAAGCGCGGTGACATCCACTACCGGTTGACGATCGACGTCCCGAGCTCGTTGACCAGCGAGCAGGAGCAGGCCGTCGACGACCTCGCCGGCGTGCTCGACGGCGCCGATCCGAGGGCCGCGCTGTTCGAGGGGCGGTCGGGTTGATGGCCACTCAGCGCAATCCCGATCCCGGCCGCGGTGTCTACATGATTTCGGTCGCCGCCGAGCTCGCCGGGATGCACCCTCAGACGTTGCGGATCTATGAGACGCGCGGCCTGATCGAGCCCCAGCGCTCGCCGAAGAACACCCGCCTCTACTCCCAGCTCGATGTCGACCGACTGCGCCGGATCCAGGAGCTGACGACCGAGATGGGGATGAACCTCGCCGGAGTCGAGCGCGTCTTCGAGCTCGAGGAGGAGATGGAGCGGATGCGCAGGCGGATGGAGCGGCTGGAGCGCGCCGCCGAATCGGTCCGCGAGCAGATGGAGGCCGAGCTCGACCGCACCCGCCGCTCGCTGCGCGCCGAGCTGGTTCGGTACGAGCCGCCCGGCCAGGCTCTGCAGCCGCGTGTTCGAGTACCGATTCGACGACGCCCCACCTCCTGATGCAGCCCGACCGTTTCACGATCAAGTCCCAGGAGTGCTTCGCGGCCGCGCAACGGATCGCCGCGGCGCGGCGCAACAGCGAGGTCGCCCCTCAGCACCTCTTGCTCGCCCTGCTCGAGCAGGAGGGCGGGATCGTCGTGCCGGTCCTGCGCAGCGTTGGAGTCGAGCCCGAGACGATTCGCGCGCGCGCGAACGCAGCGCTCGAGCAGTTGCCGACGATCACGGGCGAGTCGACCGGCATGCCGTCGCTCTCGGGCCAGACCGGCGAGTTGCTCCAGGCAGCCGACGCCGAGGCCCGCGGTCTCGGTGACGAGTACGTCTCGACCGAGCACCTGCTGCTCGCGCTCGCCGCAGATCCGTCCGTCGACGCCGGCGCGACTCGGGACCAGCTCGCCGAGGCCGTGGCCAAGGTGCGCGGCCCGCACCGCGTCACCGACCAGAACCCCGAGGACAAGTACCAAGCACTCGAGCGCTACGGCCGCGACCTGACCGAGGAGGCCGAGCGCGGCAAGCTCGATCCCGTGATCGGCCGCGACGAGGAGATCCGCCGCGTCGTCCAGGTGCTCTGGCGCCGGACCAAGAACAACCCGGTGCTGATCGGCGAGCCGGGCGTCGGCAAGACCGCGATCGCCGAAGGTCTCGCCCAGCGGATCGTCTCCGGCGACGTTCCCGAGTCGCTGCGCGACCGGCGCGTCGTGTCGCTCGATATCGGAGCGCTGATCGCCGGGGCCAAGTACCGCGGTGAGTTCGAGGACCGGCTCAAGGCTGTGCTCAAGGAGGTCGCCGATGCCGCCGGGCGAGTGATCCTGTTCATGGACGAGCTCCACACGATCGTCGGAGCGGGCGGTGGCGAGGGGGCGGTCGACGCCGCGAACCTGCTCAAGCCGATGCTCGCGCGCGGTGAGCTGCGAGCCGTCGGTGCGACGACGCTCGACGAGTACCGCAAGCACATCGAGAAGGACGCGGCGCTTGAGCGCCGCTTCCAACCGGTGCTCGTCGGCGAGCCTTCGGTCGAGGATGCGATCGCGATCCTCCGCGGGCTCAAGGAGCGCTACGAGGTTCACCACGGCGTCCGCATCCAGGATGCAGCGATCGTCGCCGCGGCGATGCTCTCGGACCGCTACATCGCCGACCGCTTCCTGCCCGACAAGGCAATCGACCTGATCGACGAGGCCGCCTCGCGGCTGCGGATCGAGATCGATTCGCTGCCGACCGAGATCGACCAGGTCGATCGGCGGATCCAGCAGCTCGAGATCGAGCGCGAGGCGCTCAAGAAGGAGACCGACGACGCGTCGATCGCGCGCCGTGAGGCGATCGAGCGCGAGCTCGCCGATCTCGGCGAGCGCTCGAGCGAGATGAAGGCGCATTGGATGGGTGAGAAGGAGGCGATCGAGGCGATCCGCGAAGCCAAGGAGCAGCTCGAGCAGGCCCACCGCGACACCGAGCGCGCCGAGCGCGATGCCGACCTCGAGCGCGCCGCCGAGCTGCGCTACGGCGAGATTCCCGAGCTCGAGCGCAAGCTCGCCGAGCTCGAGGCCGCCGGTACCGACGAGCCGGGCTTCCTCAAGGAGGAGGTCGATGAGGAGGACGTGGCCGAGGTCGTCGCAACGTGGACCGGCATCCCCGTCTCGAAGCTGATGGAGTCCGAGGTCCAGAAGCTCGTGCAGATGGAGGAGCGCCTGCACGAGCGGGTCGTCGGCCAGCGGGAGGCGGTCGAGGCGGTCT
>JACCVG010000069.1 GCA_013698335.1 Thermoleophilaceae bacterium | reverse complement strand
GGCCGGAGCGCGCGCGCGTCGTCGCGGGCGAGCCGGCGACGATCGGGGCACTGCGCGCCCGGTTCACCAGCGAGACGACCGGCGGCGACGCGGCGGCGTTCGGTGAGTTCGTCTCCCGACAGGCATGGATCGCCTGCGATCGCGCCGCTCGGGCGATCATCGGCGATCGCTACAAGGTGCCGCGCCTGGTGGCCCAGCAGCTCACGACCTCGGCCGACTTTCGGGCCAAGGTCGACGAGCTCGCCGGTCGGCTCGGCCGCCCGTCGGACGAGGTCATGGACGACGCCGAGCGGTGCCTGGCCGAGGTGGCGACCGTCCAGAGCCCGCTGGCGAGCGCCGCCTACCGCCTCGCGCTCAGCCCGATGCACCGCAACGCGTGGACGGTCGAGGTCGACAGCGGCTCGCTCGAACGGCTGCGCGAGCTCAACCGCACCAGCGCGCTCGTGTTCATGCCCTCACACCGCTCTTACGTCGACCCGCTCGTGCTCGGCGACATCCTCCACGCGCACGACTTCCCGCCCAACCACCTGCTCGGCGGCGACAACATGTCGTTCTTTCCGATCGGCCTGATCGCGCGGCGTGCCGGCGTGATCTTCATCCGGCGCAACTTCGGGGACGATCAGATCTACAAGCTCGCGATACGCGAGATGCTCGCCCACATCGTCAGCAAGCGGTTCAACCTCGAGTGGTACATCGAGGGCGGTCGCAGCCGCACGGGCAAGCTGCGTCCGCCGCGCTACGGGCTGCTCAGCTACCTCGTCCGAGCGATCGAGGGTGGCCGCTCCGATGACATCCAGCTCGTCCCGGTCTCGTTCGTCTATGACCGTCTGCAGGAGCTCTCGGCGATCACCGCCGAGGAGGGCGGTGCGGCCAAGGGCAAGGAGGGCATCGGCTGGCTGATCGATTACATCCGCTCCCAGCGCCGCAACATCGGCACGGCGCGCGTCACCTTCGGCGAGCCGTTCTCTCTCCGTGCCGCGCTGGAAGAGGCCGGCGATGGCCCGGCGCGACTCGAGAAGGTGGCCTTCGGCATCTGCGAGGGGATCAACCGCGTGACCCCTGTGACGGGCGGGTCGCTGGTGACCTTTGCTCTGCTCGGGGCTACCGAGCGGGCGCTCACCTTCGAGGAGGTCGAACGAGTTATCGCCCCGCTGCTCGACTATGCCGAGCGTCGCGGCCTGCCCGGCCCGCTCGAGGAGCTGCGCTACGCGCCCGCGCTGCGCCGTGCTCTCGACGTGCTCTGCGAAGCCGGCGTCGCGACCTGCTTCGACGGCGGTAGCGAACCTGTCTGGTCGATACCGCCGGGGGCCCATCATCCGGCGGCCTTCTACCGCAACGCCGCGATCCATTGGTTCGTCAACCGTGCGCTGGTCGAGTTGGCGCTGGTCGGGCTGGGTGATCGGCCGGTCGGCGGAGAAGCGCTGGACACGGCCTGGGAGGACGCGCTCGGGCTGCGAGACCTGATCAAGTTCGAGTTCTTCTTCGCGACCAAGGCACGGTTTCTCGAGGAGCTGCAAGAAGAGCTGGCGCTGCTCGGGGTCGAGGTCGGCGAACAGGACCCACCGCGCGCCGACGAGGTCTTGGCGCGCGCTGACGAGCTACTTGCCAACCGGGTACTGCGCTCGTTCCTCGATGCCCAGCTCGTAGTCGCGCGTGAGCTCGCCGGGCGCGATCCGCGCACCGCCTGGGATCGCGACGGGTTCATCAAGTGCTGTCTCGGGATGGGTCGGCAGCAACTGCTCCAGGGGCGGATCCGCAGCCCCGATTCGGTATCGAAGGAGCTCTACACCGCGGCGGCACAGCTCGCCGCCAATCGCGATCTGGTCGACCCGGGACGTGAGGAGCTCGGGACGCGCAGGTGCGCGTTCCTCGCCGAGATCGAGTCGGTCGTCGAGCGGCTGGAGCGAATCCGGGTGCTCGAGGAAGCGAGCGTCGAGGAGGTGCTGCGCGCCGATGGCCACACTCGCTGAGCTGGTCGACCGGATCGAGGCCAGTGAGCCGGCCCCCGAGACCCTTGCCTGTTTCGACTACGACGGGACACTGATCGGGGGCTACTCGGCGCAGGCCTTCTACAGCCACCGCATCCGCAACCGCGAGATCGGCCCGATCGAGCTGTCCCGGACGCTGCTCGCGAGTGTCCGCGGGATCCACAGCGACGAGGATTTCGCGACCTTTCTCGAGCTCTCGCTCGGCGCGTGGAAGGGCGTTCCGGAGGAGCAGATCGAGGCGCTCGGCGAGCGGCTGTTTCGCTCGGACATCGCCACCCGCCTGCACAGTGAGGCGTGGGAGCTCGTCGAGGCCCACCGCAGGATGGGCCACACGCTCGCCCTCGCCTCTTCGGCGACCCGCTTCCAGGTCGAGCCAATGGCCAAAGAGCTCGGGATCGAGCATGCCCTCTCGACGCCGGTCGAGGTCATCGATGGAATGCTCACCGGACGGACCGCGGGTCCGCCGCTCTGGGGCGTCGGCAAGGCCGAGGCGATGCGCGAGCTGGCGACCACCCACGGGCTCGACCTCGACGCCTCGTTCGCCTATTCCAACGGCGGCGAGGACATCCCGATGCTCGAGTCGGTCGCCCACCCGGTCGCCGTCGAGCCTGCATCGGTGCTGCGCGACCACGCCGAGGCCGCGGGCTGGCCCGTCCTGCGCTGCTCCCCCCGAGGCGGGCGTCCGAGTCCGATCGACCTCGCTCGAACCGTTGGCTTCTACGGCGCGTTCGCCGGTGCTCTGGGCGTCGGCGCGGGACTCGGGCTCCTGAACCGCTCACGCGAGCTGCTGCTGGAGATCACAGGCGGCGTCGGGGCCGACGTCGGCCTCGCGCTCGCGGGCGTGAAGGTCGACATCCTCGAGGGGCAGGAGCACCTCTGGTCGAGCCGTCCCGCGGTGTTCGTCTTCAACCACGAGTCGAACATGGACGCGATTGTGATGATGAAGCTGCTGCGGGGGAACTTCACGGGCGTCGCCAAGGCCGAAGCGAAGAACATCCCCGGCTTCGGCCAGTTCTTCCAGCTCGCCGGCGTCGCCTTCATCGAGCGCGGCAACACCAAACAGGCGCTCGACGCGCTCGAGCCCGCCGTCGCGAAGGTGCGCGACGAAGGCGTCTCGCTGGTCCTCTCCCCGGAGGGAACGCGCTCGCTGACGCCCGACCTAGGGCGCTTCCGCAAGGGGGCCTTCCACATCGCAATGCAGGCGGGCGTCCCGATCGTCCCGATCGTGCTGCGCGGCGCGGGCGAGGTGCTGCGGCGCAACACGCAGACGATCCGGCCCGGCACGATCGAGGTCGCTGTCCTGGCCCCGGTCCGAACCGACACGTGGAAGCCTGAGACGGTCGACGATCACGTCAAGGAGGTCCGCGATGCGTTCATCGCCAAACGGACCAACTGGCCGACCCACAGGCCGCACCTCCCAGCCCCCGAAAACGGCCGTCCTCCGACGGCGAATGGAGATCCATGAGCACTACCGATACGAAGACGGGCGAGTCCAGCTACGCCGGCGGGCACGGTCAGATCTTCGTGCGCGAATGGAGCGCGACCGATCCAAGCCACGTCGTCCTACTCGCCCATGGCGTCAGCGAGCACTCAGGCCGCTATGACCACGTCGGCCGAGCGCTGGCCGAGGCCGGAGCCGCCGTGTACGCCCCCGACCACATGGGGCACGGGCTGTCGGAGGGCGAGCCGGCGCTCGTCTATGACGTCGACGACCTGGTCGCCGATCTGCATCTGCTCGCCGATCGCGCGCGCGAGGAGCACGCCGGGCTGCCGATCGTTCTGCTCGGACACTCGATGGGCGGCCTGGTCGCTGCGCGCTTCGTTCAGCTTTACGGCGGCGAGCTCGCCGCGGTCGTCCTCTCGAGCCCGCCGATCGGCGGCAACCCCGACATCGAGACGGCGCTCGCGGTCGACCCGCTGCCCGACATCCCGATCGATCCCGCGGTCCTCTCGCGCGATCCCGAGGTCGGTCGCGCCTACGTCGCCGATCCGCTCGTCTACAGCGGCCCGTTCAAGCGCACGACGCTCGAGGCGCTCTTCGCGTCGATCAATACGATCGCCTCGGGCCCGACCTTCGGCGACCTGCCGCTGCTCTGGATCCACGGCACTGACGACGCGCTCGCGCCGTGCGGGCTGACACGGCCGGTGATCGAGCGGTTGGGTGGCGGCGACGCAGGGGTCCTCGTCTACGACGAGGGCCGGCACGAGATGTTCAACGAGACCAACCAGGACGAGGTGATCGGCGAGCTGACGCGCTTCGTCGGCGCGGTCGCGGGGCCCCGATGAACTTGCGACCGGTTCCGGCCGAGACGCGCGCCGGCCTGATGACGCTGTCGACCCTGCTGTTCGTCGGGGCGTTCGCGGTCGTGCTGCTTTCCGCGATCGGCGCCGTCTTCATCCTCACGACGTCGATCGCGATCCCGCTGTTCCAGGAGCTCCAGGAGGCCAATCGCGGCATCGCGGCGGTCCTCGCCATCGGCGGCGGACTGACCGCTGCCTCGGTGATGGCGGGTATCGGCGGGATCCTGCGGATCCTGCTGGCCGTCGCCCCGACGGACGACCAGCAATAAGTCCCGGCGGCTGCCCGTCAGGAAGCGGCGGCAGCCCGGTTCGACGGCGAGAGCCGGCGGACCTGGCTGAGTGCCACCCATGCCGCGCCCAGCGCAAGAGCTCCGGGCAGCCAGTGGCAGATGAACTGCAGCAGCAGCTGGTCAGCCGAGCTGAGGCCGCCGTAGGAGGGGATCGCCTGGAACATCAGCGAGGAGCTGGCGCCGGCGGGCATCAGTGCTTCCATCGCCCACGGGCCGATTGCGCTCCAGATGCCGACGCTGACCGCGACGGCGATCGCTGGCTTGAGCCATTCCGGGTAGGCGCGGCCGTTGCGCACGCGACCGCGCTGCGCGTACCAGAGCCCGAAGCCCGATACCGCCGCGACGACGCCAGGGAAGACGTGTAGGAGCAGCCTGTTGCGGTCGAGCACGAGTGCCTGCTCACCGTCGAAGGGGAGTCCGAGCGGCGGGCCGACGAACGGCATCAGCGCCATGCCGATCCCGACCGCGATCAGAACGAGCCCTGCGGCCCCGAGGCCGCGAAGCACCGGAGTCTCTCGGCCCTCATCACTCGAGTTCTGCATCACCGCTCCTCCTGTGGACTTGGTACGACTGTCGCGCTACAGACTAGACCTGCTTCGGGCGATCGGAGCGCTCTGCACTGTCCCCGCTCCATCCTTGGGGGGGCGAGTATCACCCCAACGGGGTATTTGGGGCTTAGGCGGTTGCCTAGAAGCCGCGATCCTTGAGCCAGGCGGAGATCCGCTCCCGCACATCCGGCGCGGTCCGCGCGAGCGTCACGGCGTGAGGTGTGTTCGGCACGATCTCAAGCGTCACGTCGTCGTTGCCCGCGTAGAGGAGGCTCTGGGTCACGCTCGACTGGGGCGGCGGGAAGAGCGCGTCGTTCTCGCCGTAGAGCAGTAGCACCGGCTCGTCGATCGTGTTGGTCGAGAGGACGTCGGTCGCGATCGCTTGGAGGGCCGTGCCGCTCTCGCCGCAGGGATCGAGTGTCCGCAACCGTGTCGCCCGATCGGCGACCCGCGGCTCGACGTTGAACAGATGGAAAGCCCGGAAGTCGGCCTCCGTCTGCCCGAAGCGCGCGTAGCCGCCGGGCCCGCGACCGTTGTCGGCCGCCCGCCCGCCACTCGAGCACACGCTCTGCGTCGCGGCGAAGCCGAGGACGGCGGTCGGGCTGGCGCCAAGATCGCCGAGAGACATCAGTAGGAGAGCGTCGACGTTGTCGAAGGTGTAGGCCGCGATCTGCGCGATGAAGACGGAAGCGGAGTGGCCGGCGAGCGCGAGCCTGTCGACCGGCGGCTCGGGCTTGGAGCGGCTTGATCCGAAGCGGTACGTGCCCGAACGGAGGTCTTCGGTGATCTGGTTGACCACCGTCGCCTGACCGCCGTAGGAATCGAGCATCCCCTCGGGCTTGCCGCTCTGGCCGTACCCAAGTCGGTCGATTACGACCGAGACGTGTCCCCGATCCGCCATCCGTGCGGCGTAGTCGTACTCGGGGAACTCGCGCAGATGCCAGAAGAAGCTGGAGTAGGAGAGCCCGTGCAGGTAGAGGGTCGGGGACAGCGGCTGCTCACCGCGGCGAGCAGCTCTGAAGGCGCTGCGCGGCCCGACCATGTGGCCCTTGATCGTGTAGGGCTGGTGGTCGGTCGCGCCCTGGCTGGCCGTGTCGTTGTCGTTGACGACGGAGAAGCTGACGCGCCGCTCTGTGACGTCCGGCTTGGAGGGTGCGGCCCCGGCGACAGGGGCAACGATTGCAAGGGAGGTGCAGCAAAGCGCGAGGATCAGCAGGGTTCGTTTCATGTAGGACAAGCTAGACCGTGCCGGGCCTCCACCGGGC
>JACCVG010000068.1 GCA_013698335.1 Thermoleophilaceae bacterium | reverse complement strand
CCCGCGGCGGGCGGCGCGTCGCCGTCCTGGGCGGCGGCATGGCTGGTCTCACGGTGGCGCACGAGCTTGTCGAGCGCGGCTTCAAGGTCGACGTCTATGAGCCGGTCGCCCTGGGCGGCAAGGCCCGCTCGATCGGCGTGCCCGGCACCGCCACGGGCGGGCGTCGCAAGCTTACCGGCGAGCACGGTTTCCGCTTCTTCCCCGGCTTCTACCACCACGTCCCCGACTCGATGCGCCGCATTCCCTACGGGCGGAACCCGAACGGCGTCTGGGACAACCTGGTCGACACCACCGAGGGGCGCTCGGTCAGGGCGGGCGACCGCCCCGATGCCCTGTTCCTCGGCATGCTCTACGACCCGAAGGAGGCGCTCACGGTCGACGGCTTGAGGCGTCTCCTGGTGGAGGAGATCGTGAAGCAGCAATGGGTGCCGCCGCACGAAACCGCCTACCTGGTGGAGCGCCTGATGATCTTCTTCACGAGCTGCGAGGAACGCCGCTTCGGACAGTGGGAGAACGTCTCCTGGTGGGACTTCATCGGCGCCGGCGAGCGCTCGGAGGAGTACCAGAAGATCGCCGCCCGCGGCCTGACGCGGACGCTGGTCGCGGCCAAGGAGACGGTCGCCTCGACCCGCACGATCGGCAACATGGGCGAGGCGTTCGTGATGAACATCATGGGCCGCGGCAATGACGGCGCCCTCGACCGGGTGCTCGACGCGCCCACCAACGAGGCTTGGATCAACCCTTGGGTGACGCTGCTCGAGGAGCAGGGGGTGCGCTTCCACCTCGGCCAGCGGGTGACGAAACTGGACACGCGCCGAGGCAGGATCGAGGCGGCGATCGTGGAGGACCAGCGCGGCCGCCGCCGCCGCGTCGAAGCCGACTGGTTCGTCTCGGCGATGCCGGCCGAGCGCGCCCGCAGGCTCGTCTCGAGCCGGGTCCTCGCGATCGACCCGGAGCTCGAGGGGATCAGTGAGCTCGTCACTGACTGGATGGCCGGGATCCAGTTCTACCTCCGCGAGGCGATCGACATCACCCATGGACACGTGACATACGTGGACGCGCCATGGGCGCTTACGTCGCTGACCCAGGCGCAGTTCTGGGCCGAACGCGATTTCGCCGCCGACTATGGCAACGGCAAGGCCGTCGACTGCCTTTCGATCGACATCTCCGACTGGGATACGCCGGGAATCCTCTACGGAAAGCCGGCCAAGCTCTGCACGCGCCCGGAGATCAGGCGTGAGGTATGGGCGCAGATCAATATGCACCTCGAGGACTCCGACCCGATCCCGAAGGGGATCGTCCACTCGTGGTTCCTCGATCCGGGGATCCGCTGGGACCCGGCGCGCGGGCGCAACCGCAATGCGACCCCCCTGCTTGTCAACACGGTCGGCTCCTGGTCGAAGCGACCCGAAGCCCGGACCGGCGTGGCGAACCTGTTCCTGGCCGGCGACTACGTCCAGAGCAACATCGACCTGGCGACGATGGAGGGCGCGAACGAGACCGGTAGACAGGCCGCCGCCGGCGTACTCGAAGCCGCAGGGTCCAAGGCAGCGCCGCCGGCGATGTACGAGCTGTACGACCCGCCGGAGTTCGAGGCTGTCAAGGCCGCCGACGCCCAGCTCTACCGCTCCGGACTGCCGAACGCGCTCGACGTCGGCTGAGACCGTGGCGAAAGCGTCGACGCCGGTGTAGATCTGTCCCTTGGCGTCCCCGCCGTCCCCATCGTCCCCGCGCGTCGACGTTCCGGGTCAGCGGACGACGTTCTTACCGAGCGCTGTACCCCCCGCTCCCTCGGTCGCCGAACCGGGGACACCAGTACCCCCGGATCCCCCCGGCCCCGCACCGGTGCCGGCCCCGGCGGCACCCCCCGAACCTGCCAAGCCGGCGGCCGTGCTCTCTGATCTTGCTCTTCTTGAGGCTCAGTCGACCCGAGCTGAAAAGGCCGCCCCCTGCGCTGCACCGCCTTCGCCGCCAGTAGCAGCTGCCGTGCCCCCTTGGGCGCCAGCACCACCGGCGCCCCCCGTTGCCGGGCCGTTGCCGCCCGTTCCGCCCAAGCCGCCGGCGCCGCCGGTCGCAGAAGCGCTACCGCCGTTGCCGCCGCACTCTGTGCGGGAACCAATTCGCCGGGACTAATCTCCCGACCGGTCCTCCTTCTCGCCTGCGAGATCGGGGCCATCCGGGTCGGTTGGCCCGCCGGGGATCGGCTCGCCCTTGTAGTCCTCCGGGTTGTCTACCTTCTCGCCGTCGATGGACACGGACCCGTCCTCGTGACGACGGAGCCCGGCTGGGCCGAGCTTGGCCTCCGGCCCGTCGTCGTACTTGTGCTCGCCCTCCGGTCCCCCGAACGTCTCGTACTTGGCGGCGCCGGTGGGCCAGTCCTCCAGCTTCTCGGGCGGATTCTCCTCGAGCCGCTTCATCTCCTCCTTCACTTCCTCGTCCCGCTGATCCTCGTCGGACGAGCTGTCGCGCTCCTGGTCGTTCATCTCTCCTCCACATCGTCGGGTGCTCGCTTCTTGGGATCTTCCTGTGCCGGCGCGTGATCGGAGACCGAGCTGTCGGACCGCTTGGCCTCGGATGATTGGCGTAGCGCCTCGATCTCCCCGTCGAGACGGTCCCCCCGCTCCTGCAGATCATCGGCGGCCTGCTCCAGGTCATCGCCCTTGCGCTTCACCGCCTGCTCTTCGGCGTCCGCACCGCCTCGGCCATCCGCGGTGCCTGCTTCCTCGGACTGCTCCTCGCCCGACGTCTCCGCCTGCTGCTGGCCGGACTCGCCGTGGCCCTCGTCGGAGGGCTTCTCGCTGGACGAGCGCTCCTGCTCGTTCATATCGTGCTCGCCGTATCTGTGTCCATCTTCAGCCCTCGTCCGGGGTCTCCGATCCTACTCCGAGACGCCG
Organism: Thermoleophilaceae bacterium; assembly: GCA_013698335.1. Lineage (GTDB taxonomy): Bacteria > Actinomycetota > Thermoleophilia > Solirubrobacterales > Thermoleophilaceae > JACCVG01. The sequence continues at coordinate 570 of JACCVG010000068.1, read as the reverse complement.
GCCAAGTCAGGTGCAGACATCGCGGGCGCCCGATCCCTCGCCAGGAGTGACGTCCCCGTGGTCGAGCGAGTGCGCCTGACCGCTCGCGGTCGTCCGTCAGCGGACCGGGAAGCTCTCGTCGAAGCGCGGGAGCCCGTCGTCGGGGATGGGTTCCCAGACAGCTGCATAGGCGACCATCTGGCGGGCAAGCGGGCGTCGATCTGGGTCGCCGTCAATGACGCCGAGGCGCACAAGCGTGATCTCGTTGCTGTCGGGAGGCGAGCCAAACAGGGCCGACCCGCATTCGCCGCAGAAGATCTTCCCAAAGCCGCCCTCCGGCTCCCAACTCTTCAACAGCTCCTCCCCGGCAATGATCCGAAGCGAGCCCGGCTTGACGAGGGCCGACGCCGAGGCCGCGCTGCCCGTCCGACGCTGGCAACGGGTGCAGTGGCAGTAGCCGGCAGGCCCGAGCGCATCGTCGAGCTCGAACTGCACGGCTCCGCAGCCACAGCGGCCGGTGAGGACTGGCGAGGACATTGGGGGAAGTCTACGCCCGCCCCGTCGAAGAGATCGAGCTGAAGGAGATCCCCG
>JACCVG010000052.1 GCA_013698335.1 Thermoleophilaceae bacterium | reverse complement strand
GCGCGACCGCCGCCGCGGAGCCGGAGCGGGGCCGCTCCACCACCCGACCGGCGCAGCCGGTTCCGAGCGCCTGATAGCAATGCGGGCGATGATCGCCCGCATTCTGCTCGCGTTCGTGCTGCTCGCGCTCGGCGTCCTGGTCGCGCTTCCCGCCGCCCAGGCGCAGCGCGACGGCGACCGCGACCGTGACCGGGGCTTCGAGCTCGACTTCTCCAACGATCGCGAGATTAAGCCGCGTCTGAGCGGGCGCGAGCCGACTGCGGGCCTGCTGTTCGACGCCGACAACGGTGATGTCCTCTGGTCGCGCAAGGCACGTGGCGAGCGGCCGATCGCGAGCCTGACCAAGGTGATGAGCGCGCTCGTTGCGGTCGACAAGCTCGATCCTCGGGACGACGTCAAGATCTCATCCGGAGCAGCCGCCACCCCGCCGGTGAAGATCGGCCTCAAGGGAGGGACAAAGGTTCCTGCGGAGACGCTGCTCGAAGGGATGCTCGTAGCCTCGGGCAACGACGCCGCCGTGGCGCTCGCGGAGGGCGCTGAGGGCTCGACCCGGAAGTTCGTCCGCGAGATGGATCGGCACGCCCGCGAGCTCGACCTCGACTGCACCTCGTTCGATACCCCGAGCGGCCTGTCTCCCGATGATCGATCCTGCCCCGAGGATCTCGCCGAGCTCTCCGTGCTCGCGCTAGGAGAGAATCGGATCGCGCGCGTGGTGCGACAGCGCAAGGCCAAGCTCGACCTGCCCGGCCGCGGCAAGGTCAAGCTGAGCGCGACCAACCCGCTGCTGCGCGAGCGCTACAAGGGCACGATCGGACTCAAGACCGGCTTCACCAACGCCGCCGGCCGCTGCCTGATCGCGGTCGTCAAGCGCGGCGCCGAGACGCTCGTCGCGATCCTGCTCGACTCCCCGGATACGGGCCGACAGGCGAAAGAACTCTTCGAAGAAGCCCGCTAGGGCGCGGCCGGAATTTCTGCCGGCGCCCCATGCGCCTGCAACGCCGCCGGAATCGCGATCGAGCCGTCGTCGCGCTGGCCGTTCTCGACCAGAGCGATGATCGTTCGGCCGACGGCGACAGCGGTCCCGTTGAGCGTGTTGAGGTGCCGCACGCCCTCGTCGGAGCGGTAGCGGGCGTCGAGTCGGCGCGCCTGGAAGTCAGTCGTATTCGAGCAGGAGGTCAGCTCGCGGTAGCGCTCCTGGCCCGGCAGCCAGGCCTCGATGTCGTACTTCTTGGCCGCGGAGGAGCCGAGCTCGTCGACGGCGATCGCGACCACCCGATAGGGGATCTCGAGCGCCTGCATCAGCTCCTCCTCGATCGCGAGCAGCCGCTCGTGCTCGTCCTCGGCGAGCTCGGGCTCGACGAAGGCGAACATCTCGACCTTGTCGAACTGGTGGACGCGGAAGATCCCTCGGGTGTCCTTGCCGGCTGCGCCCGCCTCACGCCGGAAGCAGGACGAGAAGCCTGCATAGCGCAGCGGGAGCCGGTCGGCCCCGACGATCTCCTGCGCGTGCAGCGAGGCCAGCGCGACCTCCGAGGTCCCGGCGAGGTATAGGTCGTCGTCTGGCAGCGAGTAGATCTGCTGCTCGGTGTCGGGCATGAAGCCCGTCCCGTAGAGCGCCTCCTCGCGTACGAGCACGGGCGGGATCACCGGTGTGAAGCCCCGCTGCTCGAGCTCGCCGAGCGCCCACCGGACGAGCGCCAGCTCGAGCATCACGAGCGGTCCCTTCAGGTAGGCGAAGCGCGCTCCGGAGAGCCGCGCGCCGGCCTCCATGTCGACGAGATCACCGAGCAGGTCAAGGTGGTCGCGTCCGCTCTCCGTTGCATCCCCCACCTCGCGCAGCACCGTGTCCTCGTCGGGCGCCGATTCGGCCGGCAGGTTCGGCAGCGAGACCTGGACGGCCTGGATCCGCTCCGCGACTGTCGCGAGCTCGGCCTGCAGCCCCTTGACCTCGGCGGCGACCTGTTTCATCTCCGCGAGGGCTTCGTCGGCGTTCTCACCCGTGCGCTTGGCCTGACCGATCGCCTGGCTGGCCTCGTTCTGGCGCGCTCGGAGCCCTTCGACTTCCGGCAGCAGCTCACGGCGGCGTCCGTCGAGCTCGAGCAGCTCGTCGACGGCGCCATCGGCGCCGCGCCGGGCGAGCGCCGTGCGGACGGCGTCCGGATCGCTGCGAATCAGCTTGAGGTCGAGCACTGGACCGTTGGGCCTCTAGAGCCCGTCGAGGCCCGTGATCACTCGGCGGGCGGGGGGGCAGCGTCGTCGCCGGGCGAGATCTCGCGATCGCTGCCGCCGTACTCGGCCACGAAATCGGCGACCGCCTGGGCCTCTGGACCGACGACGATGTTCGCCGGCATGATCGCGCCGGAGAAGCCGCCGTTGCGGATCGCGTACAGAACATCTTCCGCGCTCTCGACCCGCTGGTCGAGGTTCGGGCCGTTGGTGCGGTCGTTGCTCGTGCGCTGCTTCAGCGGCTTGGAGCCGCTCGAGCCGGCGGCCGAGAGCGTATGGCAGCCGGAGCACCGCTCTTGGAACAGCTCGGCCCCGCGATGCATCGGGTCGTTCTCGGCGACCTCGATCCGATCGGCCTCGCCGCAGCCGCCGAGCAGCAGGCCGAGAGCGGCCGCGCAGAACACGATCGGTCGGCTGGGTCGAGTCACCGCGGGGCATATTATCCGGCGCCAATGCGACCTGACCCGCGCTTGGCGCCACCACTCCTCGCCTTCGCCGCGGTGGCGCTGTTGACGGGCGGCTGCGGCGGCGAGCCGAGCACCGGCGGACCGGCACAGACGGTGGCCTCCGGGACGACGCTCGAGGTGATCGCCGACGAGTATTCCTACGATCCCGGTGAGCTGATCGTCGAGGGCACCGAGCCGCTGACGATCGAACTCGTCAACGCCGGTGCACTCGCCCACAACCTGCGCGTGATCGACGGCAACGGACAGGACCTCGGCGGGACCCCCACCTTCCAGGGCGGCCTGACCAGATCGGGGACCGTCGAGGTCGGGGCGGGCGATTACACGATGGTCTGCACCGTGGGCGACCACGCGGCGCTCGGGATGGAAGGCCGCTTTACCGTCCGCGCCCGCTGAGCTCCGCCTGTGTCTGACGGCCGACGATCCGGACAGCTGTGGCTCGCACGTGTGCGCGTGAAGGAGTCGGGCGGCAGGCGTTGTATTGAGTGCCAGCTCCGGCGTCGGCCGCGACGACCTGTCAAAGCTAGGTAGTCAGCCCGACGGTCGTCTCATCGGCGGCGATAAGAGGCTGGCGTCGGGGCCCCCAACTGCTATAGCTGCGCATCGTGGCCGGCACGTCAGAGATCAGCGAGTACCGGCGGGCGATCGGGCAC
>JACCVG010000086.1 GCA_013698335.1 Thermoleophilaceae bacterium | reverse complement strand
CGGCCGCGATCGTCGAGCGAGACGAGGAACTGGCGCAACGGCGTGCCGAGCGCCGGTGCCTTCCTGGCGATCGCGCGCAGGTCGATGACCTCATCACGGCTGTTGCGCAGAGCCCGATCGCCGACCTCGCTCGCCTCGCCGAGCGTGCGCAGGGCGGGACGGCTCGCCTCGGCGAACGGACCGAGGTCGGTGAAGAAACGCTCGAGGTCGTTGGAGGCGCTGCGCAGGTCACCGAGCAGCGGCGTCGTCTCATCGGCCACTTCGCCGAGCGCGCCCATGTAGGGGCCGAGCTGCTCGAGGAAGCCGGGCAGCCGCTCGAAGCCGGCGGCAAGCTCGGTGTCGCGCGAGGCCGAGATCTCGGCGGTCTCGGCCGATTCGCGGACGAACCGGCTGACGTCGGTCTTGTTCTTGGCGAGCGCGGCGACGACCGTGTCGCTGTCGGTCACGAAGTTCTTGAGTGTGTCGGTCTGATCACCGAGGATCTGGAGCGTCTTGCTGGTTTCGCGCAGACCCGGGTGGGCACGCTGGAGCGCCTCGGAGAGCTCGTCGGGCCGGCCTGCGAGCCCTGTGCCGAGCTCGGCGATGATCAGCCGCAGCCGCTCGGCGTAGGGCAGCCGCAGCACGTTCTGGACGAGGTCGATCGGCACCAGGCCACCGGTCTGGTCTACCGGGATCGTGGCGCCTGCGGGCAACTCCTCCTCGTCCGAGCCGGGCTGGCAGTCGAGGTAGTACTCGCCGATCAGGGACTGCTGGCGAACCTGGCAGAAGGCATCGGTACGGAGGGAATCGAACCCGGGCTCGCTGATCTCGAACCCGACGACCGCCCGTGCCGGGAGCTCCTCGGTCAGGCCGAAGCTCGTCGTCTTACCCGCGCGGACGCCGCCGACGCGAAAGTCGCCGCCCTTGGTGAGGCCGAACGCGTTGTCGATCTCGACCTTGTAGGAGCGCCCGTTGTCGCCCTCGTCGGCGCCGGTCGCGATGAACGCGACCACGCAGGCCGCGGCCACCGCGAGCGCTACTGCGATCCGGGCGATCACGGGAGATCACCCACCGAGCGGTCCTCTTCCTTGCAGTCGACCTTGCGCTGCTCTGCGGCGCTCAACACGTTCGAGCCATCCGGCGCCGGGGCCTCGCCGCTACCCGGGCAGCGGAAGTACTGGCCGGTCTCGAGGATCTTCTGACCGAGCCCGTTCTCGAGCAACTCGCGGTTCTCGATCAGCGTCGCGCCCGGCTCGACGAGGCCCGCCCCCTGGAGCACGGGGAGGAGCGTGGCATTGATCGTCGCGTTGATGATCGGATTGCCAAAGTCCAGGCCGAGGCTCGTGAGGTTGATCGGCACGCCGCCGGCCCCAGTGGCATTGAAGTAGGTGTGTGCCCGAGAGATCCCGCCGAGCGCGTCGTTGCCCGCGCCGGTCGTCGAGAAGTCGTCGAACCAACCGAGCAAAGCCGGAGCGTAGGGACGGCCGAAAGCAATGATGTCGCTCGAGTCGTTGAGCGCCCGCGCCGTCTCCGGGAAGGCACCGTCGACCGGCTTGCCCTTGTTCACGCGGAAGGAGGTCCCACCCGGGGAGACGGTGCGAGGCCGACGATCAAGGGCGATGTTCGCGAGCGGCGGGAAGGAGTTGGTCAGGTCGACGAGGTCGTTCTCTGGACCGGGGTGCTGGACGATCCGGCGCAGGTCGCGAATGGTCGGCTTGGCGTTCGAGGTGAACTTGCGCAGCTCGGGCAGGAGCTCCTGCAGGTCGTTGCCCGACCCTGACTTCGAGACGACCGGCTTGGTGGCCGCTACCAGCGGATCGAGCTCGTTGAGCGTCGAACGCAGGTTGACGAAGGTCGTGTTCGAGGCGCGCATGAAGTCGGGAAGCCGCGAGATCGCCTCGGCCAGCGCGACCTTCTGACCACCGAGTGCGCGCGTCGTGCTGTTGAGGTTGCCGATCAGAGCCGACACGTCATCACGGCGCTCGGCGAGCACCGTCACGAGCTCGGCGCTGTCTTGGAGGAAGGTCTCGAGCACCGGCGTGTCGCGGTTGACCTCGCGCAGCAGGCGAGTGCTCGTCGAGAGCGCCGGGTTGAGGTAGCGCAGGCCGCGATTTGCCTCCTTGCCCTGGCCATGCAGCATCTTCTCCGAGCCCTTGAAGAAGTCCTGGATCGCGACCCGGGCGACCGGGTCGAGCGTGTTGAAGACCGCGTCGAGGTCGACCGCGCTGTTGGTCTGCCGGACGGCGATCGAACCGCCGTCCGCGATCGCCGGGTTCTCATCGTCGGCGCCCCCCGGGAGGGTGAGATCGATGTAGCGGCTCGCGATGCCCGACAGCGACGCCTGCCTGATGATCGCGGTCGTGCCCTGGCGCAGCGGCGTGTAGTCAGCATCGGTGATCTTGAAGGTGACCTCGGCCTGCCCGTCGTCGGTCAGTTCGATCGCATCGATCGTGCCGATCGTGTTGCCCGCGGTCGAGACGATGTTGCCGGTCACGAGCTGGGAAGAGTTCTCGAAGCGCGCGCTGACCTCATACCCCCCGCCGGAGCTGAAGAGGACGACCGCGACGAGGACGATCGCGCCCACAACCGCGCCTAGCGCAGCGATTCGGCCGATCCCGCTCAAAGACCCATCCCTCCGACAGTCTCCTCACCCGGCGCGTCGCGGCGCCGCACGTTTGATCCTCCAACGGCCAACCTACAAGAAACGGACGTCGCTGACCCCCGACTAACCGCACACGAAATCCTAGTTGCGTTAAGCCTGGACTAAGCCGAGCGGTCGTCCACGCTCCCTCGATCAGCCTCGACTGACCTCGACTCGAGGTCGAGGGATGACGTCGGGCGGGCGATGCCCGGGGTGGGATTCGAACCCACACGCCCTCTCGGGCAAGGGCTTTTAAGGCCCCGCTGTCTGCCAGTTCCATCACCCGGGCCCGCGCAAAGTCTAGATCGACCGGCGGGGAACGGCACGAAGTCGCGTCGGTGGAGCGGCGCCGCCGCATCATTTCGCCACCCGAGGGGTTGCTACGGTCGTCCTCGGGTCCACCCCGGGTCTCCCAGATGGAAGCTTCCGCCCTAAATCACTCGGCGCGCGCCTCGTTCCTCGCCGGGCGCTCACCACACCTGCGTCTCCAGCGCGACGAGCGGCTGATCGCGCTCGTCCGCCGCGGCAACCAGGGCGCCTTCGAGGTCCTCGTCAAGCGCTATGAGGCACGTCTGCTCGCGTTCTGTCGCAGCATGCTCGGCTCCACCGAGGACGCCGAAGACGTTCTCCAGGAGGTCTTCGCGGCCGCCTATCGCGCCATCTGCGCCGATGACCGCGCGATCAACGCCCGGCCCTGGCTCTACCGGATCGCGCGTAACCGGTGTCTCAACCACCTGCGCGCCCCACGTCACGCCGGCCAGGACTCGATGGACATCTTCGAGCGCGACGGCGGGACCACCACCGCAGAGACGGTCCAGCGTCGCGAGGACTTTCGGGTGATCGTCAAGGACGTCCAAACGCTGCCCGAGACCCAGCGCACCGCGCTCCTGCTGCGCGAGATGGAGGCCCTCTCCTACGACCAGATCGCGATCGCGATGGACACGACCGTGCCGGCCGTCAAGTCGTTGCTGGTGCGCGCCCGCGTATCCCTCGCCGAGGCCGCCGAGGCTCGATCGCTCACTTGCGATGAGGTCCGGCTCCAACTCGGTCGCGCGCAGGAGGGCATCGGCAAGCTCTCTGCGCCGATGCGCAGGCACGTCAAGTCCTGCAGCCAGTGCACTACCTTCCGCGGCGAGCTCAAACGGACGAGCAAGGCGCTGGCGGCGATCTATCCGATCGCCCCGCTGATCGTCCTCAAGCAGTTGTTCGCCTTCAAGGTCGGCACCGGCGCGGCCGGTGGCGGCGCTGGTTCCGCTGGAGGCGGACTCGTGGGGGCCGGCAGCGCGGTCGGCGGCGTTGCTTCGGTCGCGTTGGCCCCGGTGGCGGCAAAGGGGGCCGCGGGACTCGCTGCCGCGGCGATCCTGACCGCCGGTGCGGTTGAGGTAGAACGCGTTCGCGACGCCGGCGAACAGCCTGCTCGCGTCACGCAGGACAGGGCGCTGAAGGATGCTGCCGCCGGCTCGCTCAGTGCCGATCGAGTCGTCGAGAAGTCCAATTCCTCCCGCTCGCTCGAGGGGCTGCTCGCCGGGCGCGACCGACGCAGCCACGGCGGGCGCGACGGGCGATCGAAGCAGCTCTCGGAGAGCCTCACGGGCGAAAACGCCTCCGAGAAGCGGGCTCCCGGTGTGCTCGAGACAGCCGTTACCGGCGTCGCTCCGACCGTCGACGGCGTGACCGGTCTCGTCGAGGACGTCGCGGGTGGCGGAACGGCCCCCGGCGCCGGCGAGGGTGTTCCGCCAGCCGACGGGTCGGGCGCCGCGCCGCCGGCGACCGAA
>JACCVG010000032.1 GCA_013698335.1 Thermoleophilaceae bacterium | reverse complement strand
GGGTTGCAGGATCTCCCACACAGCTTCATCAAGAAATGAGCACAGAATGTCTCCGTCCTTCGCCGATCTCGGCGTTTCCAAACCTGTCGTGTCCGCGCTCGCCGAGCGCGGGATCTCCGCGCCGTTTGCGGTCCAACGGCTCGTCGTAGCCGACGTTCTCGCCGGCCGCGACGTACTCGCCCAATCGCCCACCGGTTCGGGCAAGACGCTCGCCTTCGGCATCCCGATGGTCGACCGGATCGCGGCCGATGCCCGTCGTCCCGCCGCACTCGTGCTGGCTCCGACCCGCGAGCTCGCCAGCCAGATCGTCGACGAACTCGAGGCGATCGCCCACTCGCGCGCCCTTTCGATCACGGCCGTCTACGGCGGGGTCGGGATCACTCGCCAGGCCAAGCTGGCCGCCCGCGCCCATATCGTGGTCGCGACGCCCGGCCGGCTCGAGGATCTGCTCCAGCGCGGCGACATCACGCTCGCGCACGTACGTCTGCTCGTCCTCGACGAGGCGGACCGGATGCTCGACATGGGCTTCAAGCCGGCCGTCGACCGGATCGTCAAGAAGACCAACGCGCAGCGCCAGACGCTGTTCTTCTCGGCGACGCTCGAGGGCGAGGTCGGCCGGGTCGCAAAGGCCTACACCGATCATCCTCAGCGCCACGTTCACGCGCCGAAGGCCGAGAGCAAGCCCGATATCGCCCACCGGTTCGTACACATCGGTCACGACGCAAAGCTCGGCGCGTTGGTCGAAGAACTGCGCAGCAGTGAGCGCGGACGGACACTGGTCTTCGTACGCACCAAGCGCGGCGCCGATCGGCTCGTCAAGCGGCTCCACACGAAGTCCCTGCCCGCGGTCGCGATGCACGGCAACAAGTCTCAGTCGCAGCGTCAGAAGGCGCTCGCGCGGTTCGAATCCGGCGACATCGACACGCTGGTCGCGACCGACGTAGCGGCCCGCGGAATCGACGTCGCCGACATCACGCACGTGATCAACTTCGATGCCCCGGAGGACCGGGATGCATACGTCCACCGCATCGGCCGGACCGGGCGCGCCGGCGCGACGGGGGAAGGGGTCAGCTTCGTGATGCCCGAGCAGCGGCGCGACATGCGCAAGATCGCACTCGACCTCGGGCTCGACCGGGAGTTCGAGGCCACGGCCGGCGGCCGGCGCCACGCTGCCTGACGCTCGCCGTCGAGCAGCCGGCGCGGCACTGTCGGGTCGAGCGTCGCGCTGATCGGGCGAGTGTGGGCGCCGCGCCGTCCGGTCGAGTGGTGAGCGCCTCGATTTGTACGGATGTACAACGCCAGGCCACCGGCTGCGGACTAGGCTGCAGCCAACTCGAACCGGAGAGCAAGCCTCGGCGTGCCCGAACGCTGCCAGATCAGGAGGACCGACCCCATGACCAGAATTCGCCAGAAGAACGTCAGCGCCGCCCAGTGGAGCGCCAACGGTGCAGCGATCGGGACCAGCGATCTCACCCGCTCCGACAACAACCCCTTCGGCGCAAACGTCTTCTCCGGTGACGTTCAGCGCCAGCGGCTCTCGAAGGACGTCTACAAGAAGCTCCAGCGGACGCTCGAGCAGGGCGAGCCGCTCGACCCCTCGCTCGCCGAGGAGGTCGCGACGGCGATGAAGGAGTGGGCGATGGAGCGCGGCGCCACCCATTTCACCCACGTCTTCCAGCCGTTGACCGGCTTGACGGCCGAGAAGCACGACTCTTTCTTCAATCCCGACGGCGCCGGAAACTGGATCCCTCGGTTCTCCGGCAAGGAGCTGATCCAGGGCGAGCCCGACGCCTCTTCGTTCCCGACCGGCGGCGTGCGCGCAACCTTCGAGGCACGCGGCTACACCGCCTGGGATCCGACGAGCCCGGCCTTCATCCTCGAGAATCCCAACGGCGCCCTGCTCTGCATCCCGACCGCGTTCGCTTCCTGGACCGGTGAGGCGCTCGACGGGAAGATCCCGCTGCTGCGGTCGATGGACGCGCTCTCGAAGTCGGCGGTTCGTGCACTGCGGCTGCTCGGCGACGAGCAGGCGAGTCGCGTCTTCACAACAGTTGGGCCCGAGCAGGAGTACTTCCTGATCGACGAGCAGTACTACTTCGAGCGTCCCGACCTCGTGCTCACCGGTCGCACGCTGTTCGGCTCCAAGCCCCCGAAGGGGCACGAGCTCGACGACCATTACTTCGGCTCGATCCCGGAGCGGGTGCTCGCCTACATGATGGAGACCGAGCTCGAGCTCGCGCGCCTCGGGGTGCCGATCAAGACCCGCCACAACGAGGTGGCACCGGGTCAGTACGAGATCGCACCGGTGTTCGAGAACTCGAACGTCGGCTCCGACCATCAGCAGCTCTCGATGCAGCTGATGCAGTCGATCGCGCGCAAGTATGGGCTCGTCTGCCTGCTCCACGAGAAGCCGTTCGCCGGCGTCAACGGGTCGGGCAAGCACAACAACTGGTCGATGGG
>JACCVG010000009.1 GCA_013698335.1 Thermoleophilaceae bacterium | reverse complement strand
CTTCAGCGCCGGGCGAGTTACCGTGGTAGTCGGGCGGCGACGAGCTCGGCCTTAGCGCTCCCCCGCAGGGTCTCGCTAGAAGAGATTCAGCAGAACGTTGAGCAAGATCGTCAGGCCAATCGACAGGAGCAACGACATCAGAAGGCAGCCGGGCGAACATCCGTAGACCTTCACCCGGCCGCCTCCAGGTCTCATCGGAACTGCGCCGGCGAGTCCGAGGCGCCTGTGGTGCCCGCTGTCGCTTCCGGCCCGTCGCGAAGGACCTCCGCCGCGGCCCTCACGCGGTCGCCGAGTCCATCGCCGCCGCCCGTGTTGGGGTTGTCCCAGTACGGATCGCGACTGCCTGCCTTCGCGAGCCCGCGGCTGATCAGGTAGGTACCCGCGAGGATGACGGCGTAGAGCCACACCTTCCCGGCGTTGAGATCGTCGCCGCCACTCGCTGCCTCACCGGCCGCTGCAGTCGTCCCGCCGCCGTCGCCCCCGGTCACCGCGCCCGCGATGAATAGGCCGATCAACAGTACGACCATGACCCAGAACTCCGTCGTCTTGAACGCCTGCTTTGTCTCGGTAGTCAGTCGCTGGACTCGGGTCGGTCCAGCGGGTGTCGTCGTCGACATGATCTCCCTCCTTGTAGATGGCCGTCGAGCGTTACCCCTCCACGCCACCGGCGAAACGCCGCGCCCTGTCTCGATGTCCGACAGATGGCGGCTGGCGGCTGGCGGCTCGTTATCGTGCCGACCAGGTTCCCCCGATCGACTGGAGCAGGCGATGATCACCAAGGTCGACTTCATCGGCGTCCCCTCGCAGGACGCCGAGCGGACGCGAACTTTCTACATCGACACACTCGGGCTGCGGCAAGACGAGAACGCGCGTTTCGACTGCTGGGCCGGCGACACGTGCTTCGGGATCTGGGAGCCGGAGAAGTTCGGGATACCGTTCACCCCGCAGAAGAACGCGCACCCCGCCCTCCACGTCGACGACGTCGCGGCCGCCCGCGCCGCGTTCGAGGCCAAGGGAATCGAGTTCCTGGGCGAAACGCTGGACACCGGCGTCTGTCACATGGCGGTGTTCACAGACCCGGAGGGCAACGACCTGATGCTCCACAACCGCTATGCGCCTTACGAGTAGCCCAGCATCAGTTTCTTGTGGGCTCGACAAACTGAGCCATATATGAGCCACGGCGCTCGCCGATTCGAGCCATAGTGCTGCTAAATGTGCCTCGTTCCAGGGACTACCCGAAGGTGAGCGACGGGACTCGAACCCGCGACCGCTCGGACCACAACCGAGAGCTCTACCAACTGAGCTACGCCCACCACGTGCGGCGAATCTAGCAGCGGGGCTTCGACTGTCGGCTGCTGAGCTCCGCCGGACGCTCGGGCACCGGGAGCCCCACGGGAACGAGTTCGTCGGCAACCGCCTCGACGCTTTCCTCGAGCTCCGAGCCGTCCCCGTCGCGTGCGCAGACGAGCCTGAAGGCGCCGGTGCCGACGTTAGGGTCGGGCTCGATCGGCAGGCCACGGATCGTCTCCCAGCCGAGCCGCTCGACCTCGAACGGGTTCATGTGGACGGCCAGCGCAGGGAACGGGCAGTTCTTGTTGTGGTCGTCGATCGCCTTCGAGATCGCCTCTAGGTTCTTCGCCTCCGAGCTCACAGAGCCGTCCTATCGAGTCCGGCCGAGAAGCTGTCGATCGTCTCGCGCAGACCGTCGCGGAGGGTCACCTTTGGTGCCCACCCGAGCAGGTCTCGCGCGCGAGAGATGTCGGGCTGGCGAATCTGGGGATCGTCGATCGGGAGCGCTTCGAAGACCACCTCCGACCGTGCGCCCGTGAGCTCGACGATCAACTGGGCCATCTCGAGCAGCGTGAGCTCGTCGGGGTTGCCGATGTTCACCGGGTCGTGCAGCCCGGATTCGGCGAGCGCGATCAGGCCGCGGATCAGGTCATCGACGTAACAGAAGCTGCGCGTCTGGGAACCGTCGCCGAAGACCGTCAGCGGCTTGTCGGTAAGCGCTTGGCGGATGAAGGTCGGGACCGCGCGGCCGTCGTGCGGCCGCATCCGAGCGCCGTAGGTGTTGAAGATGCGGACGATCGCCGTGTCGACCCCCTGCTGGCGGAAGTAGGCCATCGTCAGCGCCTCGGCGTACCGCTTGGCTTCGTCGTAGACCCCGCGCGGGCCGATCGGGTTGACGTTGCCCCAGTAGGACTCGGGCTGCGGATGGATCTGCGGATCCCCGTAGACTTCGGAGGTCGAGGCGAGCAGGAACCGTGCGCGCTTGACCTTGGCCAGACCGAGTGCGTTGTGGGTCCCATAGGCGCCGACCTTCAGTGTGTGCAGCGGCAGCCTCGCGTAGTCGATCGGGCTCGCGGGCGAAGCGAGGTGATAGACGAAATCGACCGGTCCCGCGACCTCGAAGTGCGAGGTGATGTCGAGCATCTCGAACTCGAATTCGGGAGTGCGAATCTGATCGATGTTGCGCAGCGACCCGGTCTCGAGGTTGTCGACGCAGATCACGCGGTTGCCCAGCTCGAGCAACCGCTCACAGAGGTGCGAGCCAAGGAAGCCGGCGCCGCCGGTTATCAGGCAGGTAGACATCGTCGGCAGGGTATCGGGCTGCGGAGCCCCCGACTAGGTGGTCTTAGCGGCTGCCGCGGCGGTCGCCCCCCGCGTGCCGCGACGCGCCAACGCCCCCGGCAGGATTCGAACCTGCGGCCTAGGGATTAGAAGTCCCTCGCTCTAATCCAGCTGAGCTACGGGGGCCGACGCGTAAGTATCGCTCGCCGCTCGCCCATCTGGTCGGTTAGGTTTCCGATCAGCACGAACCCACGGGAGGAAAACGAATGGACGTAGGACGCCTGAAGCAACTGCCGCTCTTCTCCTCGGTCTCCGAAGAGGACCTCAAGAGCATCTCCCCCTTCGTCAAGGAGGTCTCCGTCGGTGAGGGCGCGATCCTCGTCAAGGAAGGCGACTACTCCTACGAGCTGATCGCGATCGAGGAGGGCACCGCGGACGTACTGCGCGACGGGGAGAAGATCGCGAGCCTCGGCCCCGGCGACTACTTCGGCGAGATGGGTGTCGTCGAGCGCGACAAGCGGACCGCTGACGTCGTCGCGACCTCCCCGATGCGGCTGGTCAGCCTCACCACCTGGGAGATCAAGCGGATGCAGCGCTCGATGCCTCAGGCGGTCGATGAGCTCCGCAAGACGATCGAGGAGCGCAGCCAGCCGAGCTGAGACCGGGCTTTCGCGCCTCGTCCGCTTGGGCGCGGGCCGATCGGGGTAGCGGAGCCGCGTGTACCCGGCCACCACTTCGGCGACGAAGTAGAGCGGACCCTGCGGGACCGCCGCGACTCAGGGCGCGCGGCGGCGCTTCTCGCGGTAGAGCGCAGCATCGGCGCGTGCGATTACGACGTCGAACCGCTCCCCCGGCTCTGCCGAAGCGAGGCCGATCGTGACGGTGGCGGGCTCCGGGAGGCTCGGGCAAGCCGTAGCGGCCTCGATGCGCGACCGAAGCCGCTCGACGGCGAGCGCGGCCGAGACGCCCGGCTCGTCGAGGTAGGCGATCAGGAACTCGTCACCCCCGTAGCGGTAGGGACGGTCGGTGGAGCGCACCTGGGAGCGGATGCAACGCCCGACCTCGGCGAGCAGCCGATCACCGGCCGGGTGCCCGTGCCGATCGTTGTACTGCTTGAACCGATCGACATCGATTAGCGCGAGCGAGAATCGCGGCTGCGCGTGTCCGCCGGGCGCGTCAAGGAGACTGATCTCCTGGGCCAGGCCGAGGCGGTTGCCGAGGCCGGTGAGCTGGTCCCGATGGGCGAGATCGTTGAGCCGGTCGTTGGTCGTCTCGAGTGCAGCGCGACGCCGGCCCAGCTCCTGATGCAGACGGGTCACGCGCTCGGCGACGATCAGCCGGGCCTCGATCTGCTCGATCCGTGTCGGCTTGGGCAGATGGTCATCGACGCCGGCGCGCATTGCCGCGATCACTTCGCTGCGCTGATCCTTGACCGTCAGGAGGATGAAATAGGTGTAGTCCTCGGCCGAGGGGCCACTTTCCCGGACGCGTCGGCAGAGCTCGAGTCCCGTCAACCCCGGCATCTCCCAGTCGCTGATCAGGACCGTCGGTCGCTCGGCCCGGAAGAGTCGCCATGCCTCCGCCCCATCGTTTGCGGTCAGGCTCTCGTGGCCGAGCCTCCGGACCATGGCGTCGACGTTGGCGCGGGAGACGGGATCGTCCTCGGCGAGCAGGATTCGCATCTCACCCGTCGCGCAGCGAAACGAGGGCCAATCCGACGACGGCAGCCGCCACGAAGGGACTGTCACTGAAGCGATCGATCACCGCGCTCCCGGGGTCTCGGCCCCGGTCAACCCGCCGCGAGAGCCGCGTGGGCTCGGATCGAAGCCTCGAGGGTCTCGACGATCTCGGCTCCGCTCGCGCCCTTACGCACATAGGCCATCGCGCCGGCATCGAGCAGCTCTACGACCGACTCGCGCGTCTCATCGGCTGACAGGACCACAAGGCAGGTCTCGGGGGAGCGCCGGGCGATCTCGCGTACGGCGGTGAGTCCCCCGCCCCCGGGCATGTTGACGTCGATCAACGCGGCATCGGGCCGCATCCGCTCGGCCAGCTCGATCGCCTCATCGGCATCGGCGGCCGCGGGGAGTACATCGAAGCTACTCCCCATCTGGCCGGTCAGAATCGATCGGACGACGGCGTCGTCGTCGGCGAGCAGGAGGCTCGGCCGCACGAGGCCATCGCTGGGCGCAGCAGTCATGGGGTCCTATCGTCAGGCGCCGGAGTTTCTTTAGCCACGAGGCTCGCGGGGTTGTCTCGCACCCGCATTCATTTTCGGCCATCCGGGTAATGCAAGCGGAGCAGACCAACCTCGAACGAAGGGACCCAATGGCGGAACTGAACGAGCGTGACGCAAAGTTGGTGCAATGGCTCAATGAGGCCTACGCGAAGGAGGCCGAACTCGAGGTCGACCTGACGGCGCACATCGGCTTGACCGAGAAGCCGGCCTACAAGAAGCGCCTTCAGCAGCACCTCAAGGAGACCAAGGCGCACAAGCGGCAGGTTTCCTCGCGGATCAAGAAGCTCGGTGGCTCCCCGACCGGCGGACCAGACCTCCCAGGCGCTCCGGATGCGGTCGGCGAGCTCGCGGGCAAAGCGGTGGCGGCGGTCAAGGGACAGGTCGGAGCGGCTCGAGCGCTCGTCACGCAGCAGGCCGAAACCCATCTGCGCAACGCGCAGGAGGAGCTGCGCGAAGAACACATCGAGATCGCGATCTACAGTCGCATCGAAATCTTTGCAACCGATGTCGGAGACCGTGAGACGGCGCAGCTCGCCCGCTCGATCAAGCGTGATGAAGAACGGATGGCGAAGTTCCTCTCGGCTGAGCTCGGGCGACTCACCAAGACCGTCGTCAAGGCCGTCGTTCCAGCGGACCAGCGACCCCGCGCCCGCCGATCGAAGAGCTCGCGAGGCAGCTCAGGCTCAGGCACGGGCAAACGCCGCACAGCGGCGAAGTGGTAGCGAACGTCATCAGCCGGGCCCGCTTGCGCCGCAGCTCCCGCTAGCGGGAGCTGCGGCGCAAGCGGGCCCGGCTGAT
>JACCVG010000003.1 GCA_013698335.1 Thermoleophilaceae bacterium | reverse complement strand
AGATCGAGCCCTCCAAGCTCCTCCATTCCGATGTCGGAGGTCAGGTCGAAGTGCAGCGGGGTGACAGCTATATAGCCGTCGGCGACAGCGGCGAAATCGGTCCCGTCCTCCTCGTGGTAGGAGGGATCGTCGCCGTAGATCCGGTAGCGCCGCCGGCCGTCCTCCTCGGCGTCGAGCTCGAGCCGATCGCGATAGATCCGCTTGCCGAGCTTGCTCGCCCGGACCCCCTTCGGGATCCCCATCGGGCAGTTGAAGTTCAGCAGCGTGCCGCCCGGCATCGGAACGTCGTCGAGCCGTTCGACGATCCGCGCGATCAGCGCGGCGGCGGGCTCGAAGTGCTCCGGCTGCCAGCGATCTCCAGCGCGGAAGTCGAGTCCACCGCGCGGGGACTGCTGCGAGACGGCGATCGCCGGGATCTCGAGCAGCACGCCCTCGAGCGCTGCCGCGACGGTGCCCGAATAGGTGATGTCATCGCCCAGGTTGGCTCCGTGGTTGATGCCCGAGACGATCAGATCGGGCTTGAACTCGATCAGGCCGAGCGCCGCGAAGCGGACGCAGTCGACCGGGGTGCCGTCGGTTGCGAACCCGCTCGTCCCGTCACCGAAGTCGACCTCCTCGACCCAGAGCGGGCGTCGCGTGGTGATGCTGCGCGCCATCGCGCTGCGGTTCCCATCCGGCGCGATCACCGCGAGCTCCACATCGGGCAGCGCGACCAGCGCCCGCCGCAAGGTTTCGAGGCCCGCCGCGCGAATCCCGTCATCGTTGGTCAGGAGAATTCGCATCTGCTCCGAGGATAGTTGGGCCGGGGCCGGGCTAGTAGCGAACGCCAACGAGGTACAGCCCGTGAGCAGCGGCGGTATCGCCCGCCTCGCAACGCGGCCGGCCGTCGAGCAGCGCCTGATAGTGGTCGATCGCCATCCGCCCCTGGCCGACGGCGATCATCGTTCCGACGAGCGTGCGCACCATGTTGCGCAGGAAGCTGTCGGCCTCGATCTCGAAGGTGAGATCGGAGGAGCCGGGATCAGCGCTCCAAACCGCATCGAGCACCTCGCGCCGGAAGTGGACGTGCCTCGTCTGGGTGCGGGTGAAGGCCGTGAAGTCGTGCGTCCCGATGGCCAGCTCGGCACACCGCTCGAGCAGCTCGCGGTCGAGCGGCCAGCGCCAGTGCAGCGCCCGTCCGACCTCGAACGGACTCTGGACGCGCGCGTTGGTGATCCGGTACCGGTAGCGGCGCGAGCGGGCATCGGCGCGGGCGTCGAATCCCTCGGGAGCGACCTCGCTGGTGAGGATCCGAACATCCCGGGGGAGGTTGGCGTTGACCGCCCCGGCGCCGACCGGCTCCCCTACATGGCTTGCGACCTGGCTCAGGGCGTGGACACCCGCGTCCGTCCTGCCGGCGACGGTCAGTGCTATCCGGCGCCCGCCGACCAGCTCCAGCGCGCGCTCGAGCTCGGCCTGCACCGTCCTGCGGCCGGGCTGGACCGCCCAGCCCGAGAAGGCGGAGCCGTCGTAGCTGATCTCCAGGCGCGCGGTCAACCGGGTTATCGGTCCAGCTACCCGCGGCGGCGGGCGACCACCACGAGGTACTCGCAGTCGATCGCGACCGGCTGACCCGCCACACCGCCGAACTCGCTGATCAGGCCGAGCATCGATTCGCGCATCTCGCCGTAGACCGCCTCGCCGAGCCGCTCACGGGCCAGCACCTCGTTGCCGGCGTTGCGGGAGAACCAATCCGCCATCTCTTCCGGCGAGTCGAACTCGCAGCGCAGTGAATCGCGCTCTGTGGTCAGGCTGCCGGCAAGCCCGTCGAACCGCTCCGCGACGACGTCGGGATCCCCCCAGAGGGTGGGGCTGGACATCCAGTCTGGGCGCGAAAGGAACTGCTCGCGAGCCTCCAGCAGCCGGGCGATGAAACCGTCCGGAACCCAGTTGGCCATGCCCACCGTGTTGCCAGGGCGCACGACGCGGAACAGCTCGGCCGCGACGCGCTCTGGCTGAGGCGCGAGCATCGCCCCGAATACCGAGGCAACGCAGTCGAAAGACGCGTCCTCGAACGGCAACTGCTCGACATCGGCCTCAACCCAGTCGATCTCGACACCCTCTTCCACCGAGCGCGCCATTCCACGCTCGACCATCGCGGGCGTGATGTCGGAGGCGGTGACGGCTGCGCCTTCGGCGGCGGCGGTGATCGCCAGGTTTCCATGGCCGGCGGCGACATCGAGGATCTCCTGGCCGGCCGAGATCGCGCAAGCATCCACCAGCCGGACCGCCGCGGGAAGCAGCAGTGCCCCGAGAGCGTCATAGGAAACCGCGCTCCAGGCCTTCCGGGCGGTCGACTTGACTTCTTCCGGGGTGCTGCTCATTGCCGTCGAAACCTATCCGGCGGCCGCCGGCCCAGGTAGGCTGGCGCCGTCAGGCGGGATATAAGCGAAACAGGAGGCAGCCTTGAGGACGAGCAGGAAGCAGACGCGGTCGGCCGTTGTGGGAGTCGCCTTGTCGGCGTCGATCGGATTGGTGGCCTGCGGCGGTAGCGCCGCGCCGACCGATACGACGGCCGCCGAGGGCGAGGCGCAGGTCATCGATATCGTCGCGACCGACTACGAGTTCGAGGGCGCGCCGGAGGAGCTGACCACAGGTCCGGTCGAGCTCAGCTTCTCCAACGAGGGCGAGGAGCCCCACATGCTCATCTTCGCCAAGCTCAACGAGGGCTCGACGCTGGAGGACGCGATCAAGGCCAAGGGCGAGGACGGCACCACGACCGACATCGGCACGATTCCGCCGGTCGAGCCGGGTCAGGAAGCGCCCGCGACGATTTCTGCGGACATCACCGAGCCGGGTGAGTACTTCATGCTCTGCCCGCTCGAGACCAAGGACGGCGAGTTCCACTTCGACCTGGGGCAGCTCAAGGAGTACGAAGTCCAGTAACCCTCTGGTTGTGGTTGTGGAGGATTGTGGGTCCGATGGCGCCCACAATCCTTCACTCACCTCTAGACCAGTTCTAGGAAGACCATTTCTGTCGAGTCCGACTTGCGCGGTCCGAGCTTGAGGATGCGGGTGTAGCCGCCTTCGCGCTCGGCGTAGCGGGGCGCGATCTCCTCGAACAGCTTGTAGACGATGAACTTGTCCTGGCCGAGCTGAGACATCGCCTGACGGCGGGCGTGCTGGTCGCCCCGCTTGGCGAGCGTGATTAGCTTCTCGACCTCGGGTCGGACGGCCTTGGCCTTGGCCTCGGTGGTCTTGATCCGCTCGTGGTCGAAGACCTCGCGCGAGAGGTTCATGAAGAGCGCCTTGCGGTGCGAGGAGCTACGGCTCAGTTTGTTGCGAGTCCGGCGATGACGCATGGCAGTTCTGAAGCGTAGCCGTTAGCTCTGCCGCAGCGACAGGCCGCGCGCCTCGAGCGTCTCGATGACCTCTTCGATCGACTTGCGACCGAAGTTGGGAATCGCGTTGAGCTCGGACTCGCTCTTCTGCAGGAGCTCGCCGACCGTCTGGATCCCGGCGCGCTTCAGGCAGTTGTAGGAACGGACGCCGAGCTCGAGCTCCTCGATCAGGATGTCGTCCATCCCGGACGAGCTCGTCGCGGCCGCGCCGCCACCCGCGAGACCGGCGTCGAGGCCTCCGAGCGCCTCGCTGGGCGACTGGAGGAAGTCCAGGCGCGCCTGGTCGGTGAAGATCGCGAGGCTCTTGATCAGGATCTCGGCCGCCTCACGCAGCGCTGCCTGGGGCTCGACCGAACCGTCGGTCTCGATGTCCAGAGTCAGCTTGTCGTAGTCGGTCCGCTGTCCGACTCGGGCCGACTCGACCTGGTAGGCCACCCGCTTGACGGGCGAGAAGATCGAGTCGATCGGGATCACGCCGATCGGCTGGTCATCGGTCTTGTTGTCTTCCGCCGGGGAGTACCCGCGACCGTGACCGACGGTCAGGTACATCTCGAGCTTGGTCTTCTTCTCGATCGTCGCGAGGTGGACCTCCGGGTTGAGGATCTCGACGCCGGAAGGCAGGTCGATGTCCCCCGCGGTCACCTCTCCGGGGCCCGAGGTCACGAGCGGCACCTCGATCTCGGCCGCGTCGGAGTGCATCCGGCAGACGATCTCCTTGAGGTTGAGGATGATGTCGGTGACGTCCTCGGTCACACCGGTGATCGTCGAAAACTCGTGCGCGACTCCCTCGATCCGCACGCTGGTGACGGCCGCGCCACCGAGCGAGGAGAGCAGAACCCGGCGCAGCGAGTTGCCGAACGTGTAGCCAAACCCCCGATCGAGGGGCTCGATCGTGAAGGAGCCGCGATTCTCCTCGATCTTCTCGGCGGTGATTTCGGGAGTCTGAAACTCGAGCATGTTTGTTCCTTGGGTCGTGATCGAACCGTCCGGCCGCCGGACCGGCGCCGGACCTTCGATTGCTGGTTACTTCGAGTACAGCTCGACGATGAGCTGTTCCTGGACCGGAGTGTCGATCTCCTGACGCTCCGGATGGCGCAGCACCTTCGCCGTGAGGCCGTCGTGATCGGCCTGCAGCCAGGCCGGAACGGCCGAGGTGAGCTCGGTCGCGCCACGGATCACCTGGTCCGCTGTCGAGCCCGACTTGATGCTGATCACGTCGTTGGGCTTGATCTGATAGCTGGGCACGTCGACTCGGCGTCCGTTGACGCTCCAGTGGCCGTGCAGAACGAGCTGGCGCGCCTGGCGACGGGAGGTCGCGAAGCCGAGCCGGACGAGGACGTTGTCGAGACGGCTCTCGAGCAGGCGCAGGAGATTCTCACCGGTGACCCCCTCCTGGCGGCTGGCCTTTGCGTAGTAGGCGCGGAACTGCTTCTCGAGGACGCCATAGAAGCGGCGCGCCTTCTGCTTCTCGCGCAGCTGAAGTCGGTACTCGGACTGCTTGGAGCGCCCGCGACCGTGCTGACCGGGCGGATAGGCCCGCCGCTCGACGCCGCACTTGTCGGTCAGGCAACGCTCGCCCTTCAGGAAGAGCTTCTCGCCCTCGCGCCGGCACTGCTTGCACTGTGGACCGCGATCGCGCGCCATTAGACCCTCCGCCGCTTCTTCGGCCGGCAGCCGTTGTGGGCCTGGGGAGTGACGTCGCGGATCGAGGTGACCTCGAGGCCCGCGGCCTGGAGCGAGCGGATCGCGGTCTCGCGACCGGAACCTGGCCCCTTGACGAAGACCTCGACCTTCTGAAGACCCTGCTCCATGCCCTTGCGAGCGGCTGAGTCGGCGGTCACCTGAGCGGCGAACGGCGTCGACTTGCGCGAACCCTTGAAGCCAGCGCCGCCGGCGGATTCCCACGCGATCACGTTGCCCTCCTTGTCCGTCAGGGCGACAATCGTGTTGTTGAAGCTGGTCTTGATGTGGGCCTGGCCGAAGGGAATGTTCTTCTTCACCTTGCGGCGGCCACGCGGTCGTGCCTTCTTCTCAGCCATCGGTTACTTGGCCACCTTCTTCTTGTTCGCGACCTGCAGACGCCTCGGACCCTTGCGGGTGCGGGCGTTTGTCTTGGTCCGCTGACCGTTGACGGGCAGGCCGCGGCGGTGTCGGAGCCCGCGGTAGGCGCCGATCTCCATCAGCCGCTTGACGTTCTGGGAACGCTCGCGACGAAGGTCGCCCTCGACGGTGAGATCGTCGTCGATCGCGTCACGGAGCTTGACGACCTCGTCCTCGGTCAAGTCCTTGACGAAGGTGTTGGGATCGACCCCGACCTGCTTGAGCAGCGAGCGGGAGCGCGAGGGGCCGACACCGTAGATGTAAGTGAGACCGACCTCGACCCGCTTGTTGAGCGGGATGTTGATGCCTGCAATGCGAGCCACGCGCTACCCCTGCCGCTGCTTGTGCCGCGGGTTCGGGCAGATGACTAGAACCGCGCCGTTGCGACGGATCACCTTGCACTTCTCACACATCGGTTTGACGGACGTTCGGACCTTCATGACTCCGTTCAGAGACCGGACCTCGTTCGGCCTTGCGCTCGACTGTAGATAGGCACAGCGCGGGGGCCAGGAATCGCCGCCACGCCGACCGGGAAGAGTAGCAGGCGGGCAGCTTCGAGAGCAGGCCCCAAGCGCCTAGGCGGCCCGGCGCTCGGAGTCCTCGAGATGCCAGGGGGTGAGGATTCGCGGACCCTCGGCGGTGATCGCCACGGTGTGCTCGAAATGGGCCGCCAACGAGCCGTCGACGGTGAACACCGCCCAGCCGTCATCGCCCATGCGGATGTCGTCGCTACCGGTCGTGATCATCGGCTCGATCGCAAGCACCATCCCCTCCGCCAACTCGACGCCGGTGCCTGGATCGCCGTAGTTGGCGATCTGCGGATCCTCGTGCATGCTGCGCCCGACGCCGTGCCCGACAAGCGCCTTGACGACCGCGAGCCCCTGCTTCTCGACGCGCGACTGGACCGCGTGGCCGATGTCGCCGAGGTGGTTGCCGACCCGGCACTGCTCGACCGCGTCGGTGAGCGCGTCGCGGGTCGCGGACAAGAGCTTGTCGGCGATCGCCGTCGCGGGCCCGACGGCAACCGTCACCGCCCCGTCGACGACCCAGCCGTTGAGCGTCACGCCCAGGTCGATCGAGAGCAGGTCCCCGCGTTTGAGAGGCTCCGGCCCGGGAATGCCGTGGACGATCATCGAGTTCGGCGAGGCGCAGATCGAGCCGGGAAAGCCGCGGTAGCCGAGGAAGGACGCGTCCGCGCCCTGGGATCGGAGGAACCGGGCGGCCGCTGCGTCGAGGTCGAGCGTGCTGACTCCGGCCCGTGCCTTGCCGGCGAGCATGTTCAGAGCGCGCGCGTGGATCTTCCCCGCGGCGGCCATCTGCTCGATCTCCTCGGGGGACTTCTTGACGATCATCCGGCGACCGTCTCTAGAGGTCGCTCTCGAGACGAAGCGTGGCGATCGTCGCGCGGATGTGGTCGTGGACCTCGGTCGGCAGGCGGGTGCCGTCGAACCGGCGGAGCAGCCCGGCCGTGTCGTAGTACTCGATCAGCGGGGTCGTCTGGGCGTGGTAGACCTCGAGCCGCTTGGCGATCGTCTCCGGCTTGTCGTCGTCGCGCTGAATCAACGGCGAGCCGTCCTGATCGCAGAAGCCCTCGTTCTTGGGCGGGTCGAACTCGACGTGGTAGGTGTGCTGGTTCTTGGAGCAGATCCGACGGCCCGAGAGTCTGCGGATGACCTCGGCGTCCGGAGCTTCGACGAGCAGCGCCGCGGTTAGGCGCCGACCGAGCTTGCTGACCGCCTCTTCGAGCGCCTCGGCCTGCGGGATCGTGCGCGGGAACCCGTCGAGCACGAATCCATCGCGCGCATTCGGACCGTCGACGCGCTCGATGACCACCCCGCAGATGACCTCGTCCGGGACCAGCTCACCCGCGTCCATGTGCCGTTTGGCGACCGTGCCGAGCTCGGAGCCGTCGGTGACGGCCGCGCGAAGGATGTCGCCGGTCGCGAAGTAAGGCAGCTCGAAGTCGTCCACAAGCCGCGCGGCCTGCGTCCCCTTCCCGGCACCCGGAGGCCCGAGCAGAATCAGGTTGAGTTCGATCACGGGGTCAGCCTATCCGTGAACAGCGCCTTGAAGGAGCGAGAGCCGAGCCTGGGCAGGGAGCGAGGGTGCGACGCGTGCTCCGCACGCGAGCGCCCGAGGGACACCCACAGGCGACGGCTATCGCTACTTCAAGAAGCCTTCGTAGTTGCGCATCATCAACTGCGCTTCCAGCTGCTTCATCGTGTCCAGCGCGACGCCGACCACGATCAGGATCGAGGTGCCGCCGAAGAAGAAGTTGGCGCTCGTCTGGTTGATCAGGATCGTCGGGAGTGCGGCGACCGCACCGAGGTAGAGCGCGCCGGGGAAGGTCAGCCTCGCGAGGATTCGATCGAGGAACTCGGCCGTCGGCCGTCCGGGTCTGACGCCGGGGATGAAGCCGCCGTACTTCTTGAGGTTGTCGGCCTGCTCGACCGGGTTGAAGGTGACCGCCGTATAGAAGTAGGTGAACAGGATGATCAGCAGCACCTCACCGATCAGGTAGCCGGCGCCGGCGGGATTGAAGAACGCGGCGACGTCGGCTGCCCAGGGCTGCTGGATCAGCGTCCCGATCGTCGGTGGGAAGGCCATCAGCGAGGCCGCGAAGATCACCGGGATGACGCCGGCCATGTTGACGCGCAGCGGCAGGTAGGTTGAGGTCCCGCCCTGCATGCGGCGGCCGATGACGCGCTTTGCGTACTGGACCGGGATGCGGCGCTGACCCTCCTGGATGAAGACGATCGCAACGATGATCCCGATCGCGAGGAAGGGCATCAGGACCTTGAAGACCGGGTCCGGGTTGTTCCACCAGAGGACGATCCCGTTCGGCAGCCCGGAAACGATCGAGGCGAAGATCATCAGTGATATGCCGTTGCCGATACCGCGCTGGGTGATCAGCTCGCCGAGCCACATCAGGACGACGCAGCCCGCAGTCAAGGTGATCACGATCACGAACACCTGCGAGAAGCCGAAGTCGTCGACGATCGGCGTCGCCGAGCTGGCGGCGAAGCTGCGGAAGAGGAAGACGTAGCCGATCGACTGACCGAAGGCGAGGGCGACCGTCAAATAGCGCGTGTACTGGGTGATCTTGCGCTGGCCGACCTCGCCCTCCTTGCGCAGCTTCTCGAGCGAGGGCACGACGACCTGCATCAGCTGCAGGATGATCGAGGCCGTGATGTAGGGCATGATCCCGAGCGCGAAGATCGCGAAGCGCTGGAGGCTGCCGCCGGAGAAGAGGTTGAGGAAGCCGAGCACGTTCGAGCCCGCGAAGTTCTGCGAGATCGCCTCGACCGCCTCGATGTTGATCCCGGGCGCGGGGATGTAGGCGCCGACGCGGTAGATCAGCAGCATCGCGGCTGTGAACGCGAGCTTCTTGCGGATCTCGGCGATCCGGAAGGAATTGACGAGCGTCGCGAGCAAGAACTAACCCTCGATAATCGTGCAGCTACCGCCCGCGGCTTCGATCTTCTCGCGCGCGGTGGCCGAGAAGCCGTGGGCGCTGACCGACAGCTTCTTGGTCAGGTCCCCGTTGCCGAGGATCTTGACCGCCACGCCCTTGCGGGTTGCGAGACCGCGGGCCGTGAGGGCCTCCGGCGTGACCTCGGCGTCGGCGTCGAAGCGCGCCTCGAGGTCGGCGAGGTTGACCGGCTGGGTGCGGGTACGAAACGGCTCGAAGGGCATCGACTGCTTCATCGTCGGGCCGCGCAGCTTGCGCATCCGCATGTGGATCGGTGTCTGGCCGCCCTCGAAGGCGGCGTTGCGCTTGCTGCCCGAGCGGGCGCCGGCGCCCTTCTGGCCGCGGCCGCTGGTCTTGCCCGTTCCCGAGCCCTCGCCGCGGCCGATCCGCTTGCGGCGGTGGCGCGAGCCCGGTGCCGGCTTCAGGTTGTGGAGCCCGATGTCCTTGGGATCGATCGCGTCGGCCATGTGCCTAACCCTCGACCTTGACGAGGTGTTCGACGACGCGCACGGCGCCGCGCAGCGTCGGATGATCGGGGCGCTCGGTGCTACGACCGATTCGCCCGAGCCCGAGCGTCCGCAGCGCGTCGCGCTGGCGCGGGCTGGCGCCGTTGGCCGACTTGATCTGCGTGATCTTCACAGCGTCGGCCATCAGGAGCCCTCGGAGGCGACCGCCTCGGCGGTCACCGGAGCAGCTTGATCCTCGGCGGGAGCTTCGGCGGCCTCGGAAGCCTCCGGCGCCGCTGTGCGCGTGTCATCGATACCGAGGACCTGGGCGACGGTCAGGCCGCGCAGCTCGGCGATCTCGCGCGGGGTGCGCAGCTGCTGCAGGCCGTCGATCGTCGCGCGAACGAGGTTGATCGGGTTCTGACTGCCGAGCGACTTGGAGAGCACGTCGTGGATGCCCGCGAGCTCGAGCACCGCGCGAACACCACCGCCGGCGATCACGCCCGTACCCTCGGATGCGGGACGGAGCAGGACGCGGCCGGCTCCGTGGACCCCGGTCACCTGGTGGGTGATCGTCTTGTGGTGCATCGGAACCTTGAACATGTTGCGGCGCGCCTTCTCGACGCCCTTCTGGATCGCCAGCGGAACCTCGTTGGCCTTGCCGTAGCCGACCCCGACCATCGACTTCTCATCGCCCACGACGACAAGCGCCGTGAACGAGAAGCGCCGGCCGCCCTTGACGACCTTGGCGACGCGATTGATCTCGACGACGCGCTCCTGGAACTCGGAGTCGCGGCCACCGCGGCCGCCGCGATCACGATTTCTGGGGGGTTGGGAAGTAGACATGCTGGCTCTCGAGGGTACCTAGAAGGCGAGCCCGGCCTCGCGGGCACCGTCGGCGAGCGCCTTGACGCGCCCGTGGTAGCGGTATCCACCGCGGTCGAAAACGCACTGCTCGACGCCTGCGGCCTTGGCGCGCTCGGCGAGCAGAGCACCGGTCCGAGCTGCCTGCTCCATCGGTGCGAGACCACGCAGGTCGCTCTCGGTCCAATTGACCGCAGTGACGGTGACGCTCGATACGTCGTCGATCAGCTGCGCGCCGATCCCGCGATTGGAGCGGAAGACGGCCAGCCGCGGCCGAGCGGCCGTGCCCTTGATCTTCGCGCGCACGCGGCGGCGACGGCGGAGGCGGCGCTGTGGCTTGGTGGAGACGGGCATCAGGCGCGCTTCCCGACCTTGCGCTGGACCTGCTCGCCCAGGTAGCGGATCCCCTTGCCCTTGTAGGGCTCGGGCGGGCGGACCTTGCGGATCCGTGCGGCGGTCTCGCCGACGACCTGCTTGGAGAACCCGCGCACGATCACCTGGGTGGGAACGGGCACCTCGAACTCGACGCCTGCGGGCGCTGGGATCTTGACCGGGTGCGAGTAGCCGACCGCAAGCTCGATGTCGCGCCCCTTGAGGGCGGCGCGGTAGCCGACGCCCTGGATCTCGAGGCGCTTCTCGAAGCCGTCGGTAACGCCGATCACCATGTTGGCGATAAGGCTGCGCGTCAGGCCGTGGAGCGCGCGGTGCTCGCCGCGGTCGGTCGGCCGCGCGACGGTGATCTGATCCTCCTCGTGGGCGACGGTCATGTCGCGCGAGACGTTCTCGAAGAGCTCGCCCTTGGGGCCATTGACCCGAACGACGCCAGGCTCGATCGACACGGTCACGCCGGTGGGCACGGGGATGGGCTGTCTACCGATACGGCTCATCGTGGGCTACCAGACGTAAGCGACGACCTCGCCGCCGACACCCGCGCGGCGGGCATCGTGACCGGTCATCACTCCCTTCGAGGTCGTCAGGATCGTCGTGCCCATTCCGCCGAGCACCTTCGGGATCTCCTTGCCGCCGACGTAGGAGCGCCGGCCAGGCGTGGAGATGCGACGGATCCCGGAGATCACGGGCAGCCGATCCTCGGTGTACTTGAGGCGCACGCGGATGACCTCGCCAACTTCAGCGGGTTCGGTCGAATAGGACTCGACGTAGCCCTGCTCGGTCAGGATCCGCGCGATCTCGCGCTTGAAGGTCGAAGCGGGGACGTCGACGAACTCCTTGTCGGCCTGGAGGCCGTTGCGGATGCGCGTCAGCAGGTCTGCGATCGGATCGGTCAGCGTCATCCGGTCACCAGCTCGACTTCGTCATGCCGGGGACCTGGCCCTCGTGGGCGACCTCGCGCAGACAGATCCGGCAGAGGCCGAACTTGCGGTAGTAGGCGCGCGAACGACCGCAGCGCCGGCAACGGTTGTAGCCGCGGGTCTTGTACTTTGGCTCGCGCTGCTGGGCAACGCGCTGTGAAGTCTTGGCCATCTGCTCCTAATCCTGTTTCTGTTCCGGGGCGCTCTCGCCGTCGCCGGCTTCGCCGTCCTCGTCGGTCTTCTCGGGCTGCGCGTAGGCCTCGGGATTCTCGGCCTTTAGCTGGTCGAGGGCCGCGGACTCCTGATCGGCACGCAGTCGCGCTTCTTCCTTGCGCTTCTCCTCGGCCTCGGCCTCGGCCCGCTCCGCGCTGTCGTCGCCGGGGCGGCCCTCGCGCTTGAAGGGTAGACCGAACGCCTCGAGCAGGGCGAACGCCTCGACGTCGGTGGCCGCGCTCGTCGTGATCGTCACGTCGAGCCCGCGCACCTGATCGACCGAGTCGTAGTCGATCTCGGGGAAGATCGTCTGCTCACGAATGCCCATCGAGTAGTTGCCGCGGCCGTCGAAAGAGCGCGGATTGAGCCCGCGGAAGTCGCGGATTCGGGGGATGGCGACCGCGGTCAGCCGATCGAGGAACTCGTACATGCGGGCGTCGCGCAGCGTGACGGCGAGGCCGACCGGCATGTCCTCGCGGAGCTTGAAGGCCGCGATCGATTTGCGTGCGCGCCGGACGCTGGGCTGCTGACCCGCGATCGTCGCGAGCTGCTCGGTCGCCGCCTCGAGCATCTTGGAGTCCTGCTTGGCCTCTCCGACACCCATGTTGAGGGTGATCTTCGTCAGCCGCGGGACCTGCATGACGCTCGAGTAGCCGAACTGGCTGAGGAGCGCCTCGCGGATATCCGACTCGTACTGCTTCTTGAGGCGCGGGACGATCTTCGCTTCGGTCAGGGCCATCAGTCGATCTTCTCCCCGCCGCGCTTGGCGAAGCGCACGCGCCGCCCATCCTCGCGCCGCACCCCGACGCGCGTTGCGTCGCCGGTGTTGGGATCGAGCAGCATCACATTGGAGATGTGGATCGGACCCTCGATCTCGAGCACGCCGCCGGTCTCGCCGGGCGTCCGTGCCCGCCGGTGGCGCTTCTGGATGTTGAGGCCCTCGACGTAGACGCGGTCCTTCTCGCGATCGACGCGCATGATGCGGCCGGTCTTACCGCGCGCCTTGCCGGAGATCACCTTGACGATGTCGTCGCGTCGGATTCGCGGGGAGGCCACGGCTACAACACCTCCGGGGCGAGCGAGACGATCTTCATGAAGTTACGGTCGCGCAACTCGCGCGCGACGGGGCCGAAGATGCGCGTGCCACGCGGGTTCTTCTGCAGATCGATCAGCACGGCGGCGTTCTCGTCGAAGGCGATATAGGTCCCGTCCTCGCGTCCGAACTCCTTGCGGGTCCGAACCACGACGGCCTCGACGACCTCGCCCTTCTTGACGGCCCCGTTCGGGATCGCCTGCTTGACGGTGGCCGTGATGACGTCGCCGACACCGGCGTACCGCCGCCGTGAGCCGCCCTTGACCCGGATGCAGAGGATCTCGCGAGCACCAGTGTTGTCGGCGACGCGCAGCCGCGTCTCGTTCTGGATCATCGGGCCTTCTCCACCACTTCGACCAGGCGCCAGCGCTTGCTGCGGCTGAGCGGCCGGGACTCGATCACGCGGACCGTATCGCCGGCGTTGGCCTCGTTGCTCTCGTCGTGGGCGTGCAGCGTCGATGACTCACGAACGATCTTCTTGTAGGTCCGGTGGCGACGGGTCACGTCGATGCGCACCGTGATCGTCTTGTCGGCCTTGTCGGAGACGACGATCCCCTGGCGGACCTTCGGCGTGCCGGGCGTGCGCTCTGGCGTCGGCGTTCCCTCACGGGGAGCCTCGCTGGAACGGCGCTGCTTCTGCTTTTCGCGGTAAGCGCGGCGCGTCTTGGCGCGGGCCGCGCGGCGCTCGGCGCGCTCGGTGGCGCGCTGCTCGGGGGTGCGCTGGGCGGCGGTCTGGCCATCGTGGGCCGAGCGCTTGCGGCGGCGGCGCTCCTTCGGGTGGATGACCTCGACCGGCTCGGCCGGCTCCTCCTCGGCGGGAGCTTCCGCCGCAGGGGCCTCCTCAGCCGCAGGGATCTCTTCCGGCGCAGGGGTCTCTTCAGCCGGGGCTTCGGGCTCGGGCTCAGGAGTCTCTTCAGCTGGAGCATCTGCCTCGACCTCGGGAGCCGCTTCGGGCTCGGGGGTCTCCTCGGCGGGCGTTTCCGCCTCCGCCTCAGGAGCCGTTTCGGCCTCGGGAGTCTCTTCCCCCGGAGCTTCCGCCTCGGGCTCGGGCACGTCGACGGCCTCCTCCACGGGAGCCTCGTTCGCGTCCTGGTTCTTCTTCTCTTCGTCAGCCATCGTTCTGTCGCCTGATCTCTCGGTCAACGTCAATTCCCCGCGCACGGGCAATCGTCAGCCCACGCGCCAGATCCGTCTTCGCCAGCTTCATCCCGGCCGTGTTCTCCAACTGGCCGGTGGCGTGCTGGAAGCGCAGGTTGAAGATCGACTTGCGCGCCTCTCCGACGAACTCTACGAGGCGGGCGTCGTCCATGTCGTGTACCTCCTGGGCCTTCACTGCGTCTCGACCCCCTCACGCACCACGAACTTGGTCTTGATCGGCAGCTTGTGGCCGGCCAGCCGCATCGCCTCGCGGGCGAGCTGCTCGTCGACACCGGCGAGCTCGAACATCACCTTGCCGGGCTTGACGACCGCGACCCAGCCCTCGGGGTTGCCCTTGCCCGATCCCATGCGGGTCTCGGCGGGCTTCTGGGTGACGGGCTTGTCCGGAAAGACGTTGATCCAGACCTTGCCGCCACGCTTGATCTTGCGGGTCATCGCGATACGGGCGGCCTCGATCTGGCGATCGGTGATCCAACCTCGATCGAGGGCCTTGAGGCCGTACTCGCCGAACTCGACGCGCAGGTGTCCCTTGGAGAACCCCGCTCTGCGGCCGCGATGCTGCTTGCGGTGCTTGACGCGCTTCGGCTGCAGCATGGTTAGGAACGTCCTCCGCCCGGACGCGGCGGGCGCCCACCCTGACCGCCGCGACCGCCGCCACCGCCGGGGCCACCCGGGCCACCCGGGCCACGACCGCGACCGCCGCCACCGGCGGCCTTGGGGGCCTCGATCTGGGTCAGGTCTTGTGCGAAGCCGGAGGGCATGATCTCGCCCTTGTTGATCCAGACCTTGACGCCGATCCGGCCGAAGGTCGTCTTGGCCTCGAAGAATCCGTAGTCGATGTCGGCGCGCAGGGTGTGCAGCGGGACGCGACCCTCGGAGTAGAACTCGGTGCGCGCCATCTCGGCGCCCCCGAGCCGGCCGGACACCTGGATCCGGACCCCTTTGGCCCCGGATCGCATTGCCGAGGTCAGCGAGCGCTTCATCGCACGACGGAACGCGACTCGGTTCTGGAGCTGCTCGGCGATCGACTGGGCGACGAGCTTCGAATCGAGCTCGGGCCGCTTGATCTCGAGGATGTTGACCTTGATCTGCTTCTTGGTCATCTGATGCAGCTCGCGGCGCAGGGCGTCGACCTCGCTGCCGGACTTGCCGATCACGATCCCGGGACGGGCGGTGTGGATGTTGATCTCCACCTCGTTGTTGTCCTTCTTGATCGTGATGCTCGAGAGGCCCGCGTGGGCGAGCTTGCCGTCGATGTGCTCGCGGATCTTGATGTCCTCCATCAGGAAGTCCGCGTAATGACGCTCGTTGAACCAAGTCGACTGCCAGTCGTGGATGATTCCGACGCGCAGCCCTCCGGGATGGATCTTCTGGCCCATGCTTTACGCCTTCCCGCCGCGCGCGACCCGGGGGCCGAGCACGATCGTCAGGTGGCTGGAGCGCTTGCGGATCCGGAACGCGCGGCCCTGTGCCCGCGGCTGGTAGCGCTTGAGTGTCGGACCCTCGTCGACGTAGACCTTGCTGATGACCAGGTCGTCGGGGTCGAGCTCGTGGTTGTTCTCGGCGTTGGCGGCGGCCGAGTTGAGCAGTTTGAGGACGTCGGCGGCGGCGGCGCGCGGCGTGTGGGTGAGGATCGCGCGCGCTTCCTCGACCGACTTGCCGCGGATGTGATCAACGACCAGCCGCGCCTTGCGCGGGGCGCTGCGTACGTACTTGGCCTGCGCGCGGACCTCGGTTCGAGCGTCCATCTCGGGGGCCGCCGCTGCAGCGGCCTTCGGCTTGCGTGGCTGCGGGCTCATCAGCCGCGCGCCTGATGACCGCGGAAGACGCGCGTGGGCGCGAACTCGCCGAGCTTGTGGCCGACCATCGATTCGGAGACGAACACGGGGACGTGCTTGCGGCCGTCGTGGACGGCGATCGTGTGACCGACCATCTCGGGAAAGATCGTCGAGCGCCGCGACCAGGTCTTGAGCATCTGCTTGTCGCCGGAGGCGTTCATCGCCTCCACGCGACCCATCAGGCGCTCATCTACCCACGGGCCCTTCTTGGAAGATCTGGACATGCGTTCTCCTACCTCTTCTTCCTGCGCCGCACGATGTAGCGGTCGGACTGCTTGTTCTTCTTGCGGGTCGGGTAGCCGAGCGTTGGGACTCCCCAGGGAGTGACCGGGTGGCGGCCGGCCGTGGTTGAGCCCTCGCCGCCGCCGTGCGGATGGTCGACCGGGTTCATCGCGGTGCCGCGAGTCTGCGGGCGACGGCCCTTATGCCGTGAGCGGCCGGCCTTGCCGAGCTGGATGTTCTGATGCTCGGCGTTGCCGATCGCGCCGATCGAGCCGCGGCAGTCGGCGCTGACCATCCGCATCTCGCCCGAGGGAAGCCGCAAGGTCACGCTGGCGCCCTCTTTGGCGACGAGCTGGATCGCGGTGCCCGCCGAGCGGCCGAGCTGGCCGCCGCGTCCGGGCTGGAGCTCGACGTTGTGGATCACGGTGCCGGTCGGGATCGCGCGCAGCGCCATGCAGTTGCCGACAACGATGTCGGCGCCCTCGCCCGACTGGACGGTCGCGCCGACCGCCAGGCGCGCGGGCGCGAGGATGTAGCGCTTCTCGCCGTCGGCGTAGTGCAGCAGCGCGATATAGGCGGTGCGGTTTGGGTCGTACTCGATCGCGGCGACCTTGGCGGGGATGCCGTCCTTGGTCCGCTTGAAGTCGATCTTGCGGTAGAGCCGCTTGGCGCCACCGCCGCGGTGGCGGGAGGTGATCCGCCCGTGCACGTTGCGTCCGCCGGACTTCTTGAGCCCCTCGGTGAGGCCCTTCTCCGGGGTCGACTTGGTCACCTCGGCGCGATCGGACCAGGTCGCGAAACGACGTCCCGGGCTGGTCGGCTTGTGTCGCTTGACGGCCATGGCTAGGCGTTGCTCCCTTCGAACAGCTCGATCGCGTCGTCGGGGTGCAGCTGGACGACGGCCTTCTTCCACTTGCGCGTGCGACCCGAGCTGACGCCGCGACGCTTGGGCTTGGACTTGACGCTCATCGTCCGGACCTCGAGCACGCGCACACCGAAGATCTCCTCGACGGCCTGGCGGATCTGGGTCTTGTGCGCGTCGTTGTGGACGCGGAAGGTGTACTTGTTCGCGGTCAGCAGGGCATAGCTCTTCTCGGAGATGACCGGGCGGATCAGGACGGTGCGCGGATCCACGCTCAGCCACGCTCCCCGGCTGTGCCGGCAACCGTGGTCAGGTAGCCGAGCGCGTCGGAGGTGAGCACGAGCGTGCGCGCGCCGATGATGTCGGTGACGCCGACGTCGGGAGCGGCAAGCACGGAGACCTTCGGCAGGTTGCGGAAGGACTTCGCGACGACCTGATCCTCCTCGCCGCCGAGCACGATCAGCGTCCGCCCGCCGAGCTGGGCCTCGATCAGGGCCGCGGCCTGCTTGGTCGACGGGGCCGAGAACTCGGCCGGGTCAAGGATCGAGAGCGAGCCGCGGTCCGCGTGGACCGAGAGGGCCGCCCGCAGCGCCTTGCGACGCGCCTTGCGATTGATCTTGAAGGTGTAGGAGCGCGGCTTGGGGCCGAAGGTGACGCCACCACCGATCCGCGAGGAGGTCGAGAGCGCGCCGGCGCGGGCGCGGCCGGTGCCCTTCTGGCGGAACGCCTTGGCGCCCGTCATCGAAATCTCGCCGCGGGTCTTCGTCGATGCGGTTCCACGGCGCCGCGCGTTCAGCTCGGCACGCACCGCGTCATGGACGAGCGACTCGTGGAACGGCTCGGCGAAAACGGCGGCGTCGAGCTTCTCCTTCTTGGAGCCGGAGAGGTGGGGAGCGCTGGGAGCGGCCATCGCCTAGGTGTCTGTCCTGATCTCGATCGGGCGGCCGGGTGCGCCGGGCACCGAGCCGCGCAGCAGCAGGATGTTGCGCTCGGGAACGACGTCGACGACCTCGAGCCCACGCTGGGTGACGCGCTTGTTGCCCATCTGGCCGGGTCCGCGAATCCCCTTGAAGACACGCGCCGGATCGGCTGAGGCGCCGATCGAGCCAGGAGCGCGGACGTTGTGCGAGCCGTGCGAGACCGGGCCGCGCGAGAAGTTGTGGCGCTTGACCGTACCCTGGAAGCCCTTGCCCTTCGAAACGCCGGAAACCTTGACCGTGGCGCCCTTCTCGAACGCATCTACGGTGACCGTGTCTCCGACCTGCAGCTCGCCGGCTTCGTCGCGGAACTCGACCAGGTGTCGCAGCGGCGGGGCATCGGCCTTCTTGAGATGCCCGAGCTCGGCGCGCGTCAGGCGCTTCTCCTTGATCTTGCCGAACGCGAGTTGCACGGCCTCGTAGCCGTCGCGCTCGTGGGTCCGGATCCCGGTCACGTGGCACGGGCCGGCCTCGACGACCGTCACGCGCTCGACCTTCCCGTCCTCCTGGAAGACCTGCGTCATGCCGAGCTTCTTGCCGATCAGCGCAGCCATTACGCCAGCTGGATCTGAATGTCGACGCCTGAGGGGAGATGGTCGAGGCGCTGGAGCGAGTCGACCGTCTTCGGCGTCGGCTGGAGGATGTCGATCAGCCGCTTGTGCGTGCGGATCTCGAAGTGCTCGCGCGAGTCCTTGTCCTTGAACGGACCGCGGATCACGCAGTAGACGTTCTTCTCGGTGGGCAGCGGAACGGGGCCCGACACGCTCGCGCCGGTGCGCTCGGCCGTTTCCACGATCTCCTTGGCGGCCGCCTCGATGGCGGTGGAGTCGTAGGCCTTGAGCCTGATCCTGATCTTGTTCTGTGTCGCTGCTGCCATGTCTTTGGTGAGGAAGTAGTCCCTGGACGTGCCAAGGGCGGACCCGTGCTGCTGGGCCCGCCCCCAGTAATGCCTAGGCGCCGCTGGGCGCTACTCGACTATCTCGGTCACCACCCCGGAGCCAACGGTGCGGCCACCCTCGCGGATGGCGAAGCGCAGACCCTGATCCATGGCGATCGGCTGGATCAGCTCGATCTCCATCTGGACGTTGTCGCCCGGCATGACCATCTCGGTCCCCTCGGGGAGGTTCGCGACGCCGGTCACGTCGGT
The DNA here is from genome assembly GCA_013698335.1 of Thermoleophilaceae bacterium. Taxonomy (GTDB): domain Bacteria; phylum Actinomycetota; class Thermoleophilia; order Solirubrobacterales; family Thermoleophilaceae; genus JACCVG01. Next base: position 4,351 of record JACCVG010000003.1, on the reverse strand, counting down.
GGTGCGGAAGTAGAACTGCGGCCGGTACCCGTTGAAGAATGGCGTGTGACGACCGCCTTCCTCCTTCTTGAGGCAGTACACCTCGGCCTTGAACTTGGTGTGCGGCGTGATCGAGCCCGGTTTGCAGAGAACCTGCCCGCGCTGGATCTCCTCGCGCTTGGTACCGCGCAGCAGGCAACCGACGTTGTCGCCGGCCTCGCCCTGGTCGAGGATCTTGCGGAACATCTCGACGCCGGTGACGATCGTCTTGTCGGTCTTCTCGTGGATGCCGACGATCTCGATCTCATCGCCGGTATGGACGATGCCCTGCTCGATGCGCCCGGTGGCGACCGTGCCGCGGCCGGTGATCGAGAAGACGTCCTCGACCGGCATCAGGAACGGCTTGTCGAGCTCGCGCGTCGGCTGCGGGATGTAGGTGTCCAGCGCCTCTGCGAGCTCGAGGATCTTGGCCTTGGCCTCTTCGTCGCCCTCGAGCGCCTTGAGCGCCGAGCCGGTGACGAACGGGGTGTCATCCCCCGGGTAGTCGTAGGCCTTGAGCAGGTCGGAGACTTCCTCCTGGACCAGCTCGAGCAGCTCGTCGTCGTCGACCATGTCGGCCTTGTTGAGGAACACGACGATGTAGGGGACGCCGACCTGACGGGCGAGCAGGATGTGCTCGCGCGTTTGCGGCATCGGGCCGTCGGCGGCCGAGACGACCAGGATCGCGCCGTCCATCTGCGCCGCGCCGGTGATCATGTTCTTGACGTAGTCGGCGTGACCGGGGCAGTCGACGTGCGCGTAGTGGCGGTTGTCGGTCTGGTACTCGACGTGCGAGGTCGCGATCGTGATGCCGCGCTCCTTCTCCTCCGGCGCGTTGTCGATCTCGGCGAACGACTTCGCCTCACCGCCCTTGTCGGATAGGACGGTCGTGATCGCGGCCGTAAGCGTCGTCTTGCCATGGTCGATGTGACCGATGGTGCCCACGTTGATGTGGGGCTTATCGCGCTCGAACTTCTCCTTCGCCACTTGTCCTGCTCCTTTCGGCGGTCCCCACTTTCGGGGACGCGCTCACTCGATCACGCTCGCTCGGGGGCGAACCTCGGAAACATACTCGTTATGCGGCGGCGCCCGCAGGCTGGCCGGTGCGGTGCTCGACGATCTCCTCGGCGACGTTGCCGGGAACCTCGGCGTAGCTGTCGAACTGCATCGTGTACTGACCGCGACCCTGGGTGTTGGAGCGCAAGTCTGTCACGTAGCCGAACATTTCGGCGAGCGGCACCGTGCCCTTGACCGCCAGCGCGTTGCCGCGCGGCTCCTGGCTCTCGACGCGACCGCGGCGGCGCGAGAGGTCGCCGATGATGTCGCCGAGGAACTCCTGCGGGACGACGACCTCGACGGCCATGAGCGGCTCCAGCAGCACCGGCTTGGCGCGCTTGGCGGCTTCCTTGAGGGCGAGCGAGCCCGCGACCTTGAAGGCGACCTCGGAGGAGTCGGTGTCGTGGTACTTGCCGTCGGTCAGGGTGACCCGCATGTCGACCATCGGGTAGCCGGCCTTGACGCCGGTCTCGAGCGCCTCGCGGATGCCCTTCTCGACCGCCGGGATGAACTCGCTCGGAATCGAGCCGCCCTTGATCTTGTTGATGAAGTCGAAACCCTCGCCCGGGCAGGGCTCGAGGTTGATGTAGACGACGCCGTACTGCCCCGAGCCGCCGGTCTGGCGGATGAACTTGCCCTCCACCTTGTCGGCGGTCCCGCGAACGGTCTCGCGGTAGGCGACCTGGGGCCGCCCGACCGCCGCCTCGACGGAGAATTCGCGCCGCATGCGATCGACGATCACCTCGAGGTGGAGCTCGCCCATGCCGGAGATGACCGTCTGCCCGGTCTCCTCGTCGGTCCGGACCTGGAAGGTCGGGTCCTCCTCGGCGAGGCGCGCGAGGGCGACGCCCATCTTCTCCTGGTCGACCTTGGTCTTGGGCTCGATCGAGACGTGCACAACCGGGTCGTCGAAGGTGATGTTCTCGAGCGTGATCGGGTTATCCGGCGCGCAGAGCGTGTCGCCGGTCGAGGTCTGCTTGAGCCCGACGGCGGCGGCGATGTCGCCTGCGAACACGTCGGTCTGCTCCTCGCGATCGTTGGCGTGCATCACGAGCAGGCGCCCGGCCCGCTCGGTGCGGCCGGTCCGCGCGTTGAGCACGCGGCCGCCGGCCTCGAGCTTGCCGGAGTAGACACGGAAATAGGTGAGCTTGCCGACGAACGGATCAGACATGACCTTGAAGGCGAGCGCCGCGAAGGGTGCGTCGTCGGCGGCGTCGCGGGTCGACGGTCGACCGGCCTCGTCGCCGCGGACCGGCTCGATCCCTTCGACCGGGGGGACATCGAGCGGGCTCGGCAGGTAGTCGATCGCCGCGTCGAGCAGCGGCTGGACGCCCTTGTTCTTGAACGACGATCCGCACAGCACCGGGGTGACCGACGCGTCGAGCGTCGCCTTGCGGATGTCGGCCTTGAGGCGCTCGACGGCGATCGGCTTCTCCTCGAGGTAGTCCTCCATCAGCTCGTCGTCGTACTCGGCGACGGCCTCGATCAGGTGGGTGCGCGCCTCGTGGGCGGCGTCGGCCAGGTGCTCCGGGATGTCGACGACGTCCCAGTCCTGACCGAGATCGTCCTTGTAGACGATCGCCTGCTCGGTAACGAGGTCGATGATGCCCTTGAAATCGCCTTCCGCGCCAATCGGGAGCTGGACCGGAGCGGGGTTGGCTCCGAGCCGCTCGACCATCGTGCGGACGCCCATCTCGAAATCGGCGCCGATGCGGTCCATCTTGTTGATGTAGGCGATCCGCGGTACGCGGTACTTGTCGGCCTGGCGCCAGACGGTCTCCGACTGCGGCTCTACACCCGCAACCGAGTCGAACAGCGCGATCGCGCCGTCGAGAACGCGCAACGAGCGCTCGACCTCGACGGTGAAGTCGACGTGGCCGGGTGTGTCGATGATGTTGATGCGATGGTCGTTCCAGAAGGCGGTCGTGGCAGCCGAGGTGATCGTGATACCGCGCTCCTGCTCCTGCTCCATCCAGTCCATGACGGCAGCGCCCTCGTGGACCTCGCCCATCTTGTGGGTCCGACCGGTGTAGTAGAGAATGCGCTCTGTGGTCGTCGTCTTACCGGCATCGATGTGGGCCATGATGCCGATGTTGCGCGTCTTCTCCAATGAAACTTTGCGAGGCATGTGTTCTCTTCGTCCAGTCGGCGATCGTGAGCAGAAAAAAGGCCCGGCGTGCCGGGCCCGAGTCTGATCGGCTCATGCCCGGACGGCGGTTATGTCGATGAAACCCTCATCGGCGTGCAACGGCGCGGGACCGAGGCGAAGCGTTTCACCCGACGGCCCCTCACGGAAACCGCGGTGGCTCCCGAAAAACGACGCCAAATGCTAGCAGAGCCAGGGGGCTGCGAATGAGAGGACCGCGGGGCTCCGATCCGGTCGGGTTGACCGTTCTCCTGGTCGGCATCCTGGCCGCCGCCTCGATCGCTGCGGCCCTCGTTGTCCCGGTCGTCGAGATCACCGTCAACGGCTTGCCCTGTGAGCCCGCCGACGTCGAACTGGCGAAGGACTGCCGCGCCGGCGGCTCGATCTGGCTCGCGCCGCTCATCTTGCTGATCCTGGTGATGGCGGCCGGGGCCGGGCTCGGCGGGAGCCGGGCGGCAGGGACAGCCCTGATCGCGGCGGGAGTGGCGGTACTGGGGCTCGCGATCCTGCTGGACCTGCCCAGCGTCGGCGACACGGGCGCGATCGGGCGCAACTTCGAGGCGGCGCGGGCGATGGCCGGCCCAGGGCTCTGGGCGGAGCTGGCCGGAGGCGCCCTCGCGGTGCTCGCGGGCGCGATGCGCCTGTTGCGCCCTGGTCGGTTGGCGACTTGACCGCCCAGCAGCCGGATCAAGGCGCCAACTGCGCGTAATCACACCTAGCAGCGCGGCTGCCAGATCAGCGGGTCGGCACCAGCAGCTCGGCTGACAGCGCCCGGTGATCGCTGCCCTCGAGCAAATGGGTCTCGACGTCGGCGACCCCGATCCGGCGGCTGACCAGGATGTGGTCGATCGTCACCGGCGGAGGCAGCAACGCACCCGAGGGCCAGGTCGGCGATAGGCCCATGCCGCGCGCGGCGGCGGCATCGACGTAGCCGAGAGCGAGCACCCGGCGCAGCGCGGCGTGGTCGAGCGTCCCGTTGAAATCGCCGGCGACGATCGTTGGGATCCGGTCTCTCGGGGCCGGGATCGCGGCGAGTCCCTCCGTCCAGCCCGCGACCTGGTCGGGACTCGACGGAGGGTCGGGGTGGGCGACGATCACCTGCGCGGACGAGCCGCTTGGCAGCCGCAGCTC
>JACCVG010000229.1 GCA_013698335.1 Thermoleophilaceae bacterium | reverse complement strand
AGTCAGGCAAGGTCAAGAAGCCCGCCAAGAACAACAAGGGCAAGAAGTGCGGCCACCAGCAGCCGGCACCCGTCCCGCCGCCGGTGGACCCGGTGGACCCCGTCGATCCGGTCGACCCGGTCGATCCGGTCGACCCCGCGGTCTGAGCGTCTCCGTTCCCCCGAGGGCCTGCCGCATCTGGGCCCTCGGGGAAGCTAGCCGGCTTGCGCCCGCCACTCCCGCCCGATCTGTCGGATCATCGGCGGGTACACGATCAGGTGCCGGAACGGCCTGATCGCGGCCATGTAGGCGTTCCCGAGCAGTCCGTTTGGCTTCACGTACACGGCCATCTGGCCGCGGTAGCCACCGGTCCCGTCTGGAACCCAGCCAAGGTGCATCACCCCGTGCACGGTCCGGTTGGCGATCTCCGCCGCCCACTCGTCGTGGAGCAGGTAGAGCGGTGTGAAGGGGAGCGCGTCGAAGTCCGCGCCGGATGGGGCGTTGCGCAGATCCACCGGCAACCGGTCGCGGAGCGTCGGCACCCCGGAGCCGAGGCCGGCATCCGGACCGTCCCAACCGAGTAGCTCCCCGAGCTTCCAGCGGATTGCGAAGAGCGCGCGGGCGGCGCGGGAGGATCCTTGCGACGGGTCGCCCGAGCCGATCCCCTCCACCAGCCGAGGGAAGTCGTCCGGGCCGCCCGGCGTCGGCAGCGCCCACACGTCCTCGAGCCGGAAGTCGTGGGTGAGCTCGTGGATCCGCCAGGGCCGAGAGGTGTGCGCGGTGTTCGGGAGCCTCATTCGTGGACCTCCATCCATACGGTCACGTGCAAGCCGGTCAAAGGGGCGCCGGTGGGGTGCGACTGCGCCGGCTGCCGTGAGCACTGAGGAACGTAATGGGCGGGATGAGGAGCCGGTAGGCGGGCCGCAGCGACCACGCCGGGAGATCGCGATGACGCTCCTCCTCCCAGACCCTCGCCCGCAGATGGGGCCTGAGCAAGAAACGCAACGCCGGAGATGCGTAGACGCCGGTCGGCTCCGCCGTGTGCACCTCGATCCGGCAAAGGTGCTTGGTACTGACAAACCCGTACTGGTTGGGGCTGACGAGGCGGGCCGGCGCGCCATGGTCACCGTCCAGCGGACGGCCATCGAGATGCTCGGCGATGAGCACGTCCTCCTCCAGGGCGTCCTCCATCGACATCACCGACCGGTGGTCGTCGAGACCGCCGAAGACGACATGGGTGACCGACGTCTCTGGTTGAACCGACGGCTCGATGATCATGCGATAGAGGGTCTCGAACGCGACCCCCTCCCAGTGCAAGTTGGTGGCGGACCACCCAGCCACGCAGTGAAAGTCGGCGGTGAGCTCTCGCCGGGGAAGCGTCGCGAGCGCGGTCAGCGGCAGGGCGAAGGATTTGGCGGCGGCGCCGCTGATCTCGATCACGGGATCGAGGGGGACAGCTGGGGCGGGTCGGGCGAGGTGCGTCCCGAAGCGCGGGAACCCATCGATCATGTGTTGGCCGGGTGGAAGCGTCACGGAGCGCGTCTGGCCGGCACGGTAGCATACGTGCGTGTATGAATGTAGTTAATCGATGAGCCGCTTAGCAGCGCAGGCGCCTGCACATCGTCAGCGTTCAACCCAGGCCGAGCGCAGTGCTCGCACACGGAGCGCGTTGCTCGAGTCGGCTGCGAGGGGCCTCTCCCGCTCCGGCTACGGCAACCTCGTCCTCGAACAGGTGGCGCGTGAAGCGGGCTACACGCGCGGGGCCCTGTATCACCTGTTCGAGGACAAGGAGGATCTGGCCCTGGCGGTGCTCGAGTGGATCGACGAGACGTGGAGGCGCGAGGTGGGTGGGCTGGTCGAGCAACAGCCCGATCCGGTGACCGCGCTGATCGCGCTGGCTCGCGGCCACGCGGTCTACTGCCGACGCGACGTTGCCCGCGTTGCGATGGCGCTGAGGCTCGAGTTCAGCGATCAGGACCATCCGGTTGGACGCGAGGTCGAGCGGATTTCCGCAACGCTGGTCAAGCGCTGCGCCCGTCTGATCAGCGCGGGTCGCAGAGACGGGTCGATTCCGGCCGGCGCGCCCGCCGGGGCGATTGCGCAGGCGTTCGTAGGAGCCTTGGAGGGCGTAGTGATCCAGCTTGCAGGACAAGCGCCCTATGACCAGCTGCTCGCCGAGCGCGCGGCCGCGGGCGTGCTTGGGGTGACGGTTCCCCGGCACCCCCCACTTGACGGATCCGATCTACGTGCCTCGATCTGACCGAGCCCGACGCACGCGGCGAGAAGGCCGCTCGTCAGAGCCCGTAGCTGACGCCGGTCAGCTCTTCCGAAACGGCCCACAGCTTCGCACCGAGCTCCGCGTCGTAGGCGTCCGGGATCGCCTTGACCTGCTTCGGGAACCCGCGCATCTCGCCGATACCGTCGGGGCCGTAGTAGCCACCGCCCTCGATGCCGGGCGCGGTCGCCGCGTAAAGGGTCGGCAGCGCGCCGCGCTCGGCACTCTGGGCGAGCAGCTTGTTGCTGACCGCAAGCATCGTCTTCATCAGCCCCGTCGGGCCGGTGCTCTGGAGGTTGGTGTCGGAATAACCCGGATGGGCGAACGCGCTCACGATCGGCGAGTGCGCGGCGCGCAGGCGACGGTCGAGCTCGACCGCGAACAGGGCGTTGGCGAGCTTCGAGCGCTGGTAGGCGCCGCGCGGGTTGTACGAGCGCTCGAGCGCCAGGTCGTCGAAGTCGAGCTTGCCGCCCCGGTGCTCTGTGCTGCTGACGGTCACGATCCGCGGGGAATCGGACTGCCGTAGCGAATCGAGCAGCCGGCCGGTCAGCGCGAAGTGCCCGAGGTGGTTGGTGCCGAACTGCAGCTCGAAGCCGTCGCGGGTCACCTGGCGCGGGGTCATCATCACGCCGGCGTTGTTGACCAGCAGGTCGACGCGCCGGCCCGCGAACCCGGCCGCGAACGCACGCACCGACTCGAGGCTCGCGAGGTCGAGCGCGGCGACGACCGGCTCGGGCCCAGCGGCCGTCTTGCGGATCTCCGCGGCCGCCGTCGCGCCCTTCTCGACGCTGCGGCAGGCGACGACCACCTCCGCCCCGCGCCGCGCGAGCTCGAGCGCCGTGAACAGCCCGAGGCCGCTGTTGGCCCCGGTGACGATCGCGAGGCGTCCGTCCTGGCCGGGAATCTGGTCTGCCGTCCACTTGGTCATCTGGTCTCCGTGCTGTCGGGGGCGTCGGACCAGAACTCGCGCGCCAGCCCACGACGATGTTGCCAGAGGCTCCCCTTGTCCGTGAACGCCGTGACGCCGTCGCCGCCGTCCGCGTCGGGGACCTGCCATCCGCCGTTGACGGCAGCGGTCAGCCCGCCCGACAGCATCTCGAACCCCTGGGCGGTGTAGAGGTCGGCCTCGACGCCCCTGTTGATGATGAACTTGAGCTGGCGCACCGCCTGCTGGTTCTTCGACAGCAGCACCTCGACGAGCGCCGCCAGCTCGGGCTCGAGCCGGTCGTCGGCGACGACCCGGTTCCAGAGGCCGAGCTCGACCGCGCGGGCGGCGGGGTGGAGCGCGCCGAGCAGGTTGACCTCCTTGGTCATCCGGCGTCCGATCAGGCGTGCCATGCGCGTCGTGCCGCCCCAGCCCGGGGTGATTCCGACATCGACCTCGGGCATGCCCCAGCGGGCGCGCGCCGTCGCGACGACGAAGTCGCAGGCCATCGTGATCTCGAGCCCACCACCGACCGCGAAGCCGTCGACCGCGGCCACGGTGACCTTGTCGAGCTCCTCGAGCGAGTTGGCCATGTCCTGGTAGAGCCGCACGCGGCGCATGACGCCGTTCGCATCGCCCCAGGTGAACATCTCGCTGATGTCGTCGCCGGCGCAGAACGTCTCGCCGGCGCCGTCGATCACCAGCACTTTGATCGTCGTCGACTCCTGGACGCGCGCGATCGCAGCGACCAGCTCGGCGCTTAGCGCGATCGAGAGCGCGTTCCGCTTCTGTGGACGGTCGAGGGTGATCCGCGCGACCGGTCCGTCCTCGGAGTAGCGCAGATGTTCGAAAGCGGTTGTCTCGGCGGTTGGGGTGGTCATGGGATACTAGTAGCATCACGAAACTAGTTGTGCAATGAATCCATCTAGCTCACGAAACCGGTTGCTCGGAGAGAACCAGTTCCCGCGCCGCCCCGACGGGCTCGAGCGGGCGACGGCCCTCCTCGGCGACCGTTGGACGATCCTCGTCCTGCGCGAGGCGTTCTACGGCGTCCGGCGCTATGGCGAGCTCGTCCGCAACCTCGGCATCGCGCGCAACGTGCTGGCGGCGCGGCTCAAGGCGCTGGTCGCCGACGGCCTGCTCGAGCGGCGCCGCTACCGGACCGACCCGGATTGGTACGAGTACGTGCTAACCGACGCCGGGCGCGACCTCTACGGCGCGATCCTCGCCCTGCTCCACTGGGCCGACGTCCACCTCCCCGACGGCGAACCGGAGTTGCGACTGCGACACAGGGCCTGCGGCCGCCTGACCCACGCGAAGGTCGTCTGCGCTGCGTGCGAAGAGGAGCTCGACCCGCGCGCGGTCGACGTCGAGGCCTCCTGACGACGCACTGATCCCGCGCTTCGATTGGAAGTTTGCTGTCGCTCCGGCGACACGGTCATGGGCATCGGGATGACGGTGCGCGTAGCTCTCCCGCTGTCCTCCGAAGACCTAGAACGTCGAGTGCCAGAGGCGGACGAGGGCGCGGATTAGCGCATCGTCCGAGACGCGCGGCGCCTCGAGGTGCTCGGTAAAGCAGCGCTCGGTCATCCAGACGAGGGCGAACGCCTCGGCCTGGAGTTCCTGCTCGGCGCGCGACGGATCCTCCCGCCGCGCGCGGCCGGCGACGCCGACAATGAACCGCTCGTGGAACGCTCGCCAGAAGGCCGCGACTTCGCTGTCGTAGCCCGCCGCCTCGGTGATCGCCTTGAGCGCTCCCTGTTGCGCCCGGAAGGATTCGAGGACGCCGACCAGTGCCGCCTCCAGATCGTCGGCGCGGAGCGAGAGCCAGTCGTCCGCAGCCTGGTGCGCCTCCCGCTCGAACCGATCTCCGAGCGCGAGCACCAGATCTCGCTTGTCGCGGAAGTAGGCGTAAAAAGTCGGTCGCGAGACAGAGGCCTGCTCCGCTATCGCACCGACGGTGATCTCGGCGAACGCGCCACCGGAGTCGAGCAGGGTAACGGCTGCGTCGAGGATCTTCTCCTGAGTGGTGGTCCGCTGGACCAGCGAGGTGGCTTCGCGTCGGGAAAGCACGCTCATCCACCGAAAGTAGCGCATCCTGACGGTGACTGAACAGTCGACTTGACACGCTGTAAGTAAATCTGCGACAGTCGCGAAACGTCAACGAGTCGAGGAGGAGGGTCCGTGAGCACCGCGACTGATCTCAAGAGCGTCCGCGTCGCCGACCCCGAGCACTGGCGCGAAGGAGCCCCGCTCGACCTGTTCCGGGAGTTGAGTTCGAAGTGCCCGGTCCACTGGAGCGACGGGATGTCGAGCTTCCCCGGTGAGACCGGCTTCTGGTCGGTCACCAACCAGGAGCTCGTCCACGAGGTCAGTCGCGACTGGGAGACCTACTCCTCCGAGCTCGGCGGGATGGTCGGTATGCCGTGGGTTCCGCTCGATGTCCAGAATGGGATGTTCATCGGAATGGATCCGCCCAAGCACGGGCGGCTCAAGTCGTTGTTCCAGCGCGGATTCACCCCGAAGCGGATCGCCGAGCACGAGCCCGACATCCGCACGATCACCAAGGGCGTCATCGCGCGGCTCGAGGGGCGCGAGAGCGCGGACCTGGTCACCGATCTCGCCCAGCCGGTGGTCTCGCGCGTGATCGGAGACTTCATGGGCATCGACGAGGCCGACGACGAGATCTGGGCCAACCTGATGAACATGTTGGTCGGCGGCGACGACGCCGAGATGAACCCTCACGGCCCCGATTCCGCAGGCGACACGGTGATCCCCGAGATCGTCGAGCGCTGCCAGGTGCTGATCGACGCGCGGCGCTCCAACCCGAGTGACGACCTGATGAGCATCCTCGTCAACGCCGAGATCGATGGCGACACGCTCAGCGATTGGGAGATCGTGATGGGCTTCATCCTGCTCGTCACGGCGGGCAACGACAGCACCAAGGCGACCTTCTGCAGCGGCATGAAGGCGCTGATGGAGAACCCCGAGGAGCGCGACAAGCTGCTCGCGGACCCCGGGCTGATCCCGAGCGCGGTCGAGGAGGCGCTGCGGATGTTCCCCGCCTTCGCCCACTTCCGCCGGACGGCGACCGAAGACACCGAGCTCGGCGGTTGCCCGATCGCGAAGGGCGACAAGGTGATGCTGTGGTACCCGGCGACCGGGTACGACGAGGCGGTCTACGAGAACCCGGAGCGGTTCGACGTCGAGCGCAACCCCGAGCACCAGGCCTTCGGTGCCGGCGGTCGTCACTTCTGCCTCGGGACTGCGCTCGCCCGGCTCGAGCTGCGCGTGCTGTTCGAGGAAACCCTGCAGCGGTATCCGGCGATGCGCATCGAGGGGACGCCGCGCTACGCGACCGCAATCTTCGTTAACCAGCTCAAAACGTTGCCGGTTAGCCTCGACGGCTAGCCGCAGCTCGTGCCAATCGTGTTCACCGGAGGAGAAGCCTGATGTACGACTACGTGATCGTTGGTGCAGGATCGGCGGGAGCGGTGGTGGCGGCCCGGCTGTCCGAGGATCCCGACGTCCAGGTAGCGCTGCTCGAAGCCGGTGGTGCCGACACCGACGACGAGATCCACATCCCCGCGGCGTTCGGCTCGCTCTTCAAGGGACGGCGTGACTGGGACTTCTCGACCGAGCCCGAGCCGGGCCTCGGCGGCCGGCGCGCCTATCTCCCGCGGGCCAAGGTGCTCGGCGGCTGCAGTTCTATGAACGCGATGGTCTACATCCGCGGCAACCGAGCCGACTACGAGGAGTGGGCCGCGATGGGAGCCGAGGGATGGGGTTACGAGGACGTCCTGCCCTACTTCACGAAGGCCGAGGACAACGAGCGCGGCGAGGATCAGTTCCACGGCGCGGGCGGTCCGCTGCCGGTCCGCGAGAGCCGCTCGATGAACCCGATCGCCGAGGCGTTCATCGAGGCCGCCGCGCAGGCCGGTCACGAGCGCAACCCGGATTTCAACGGGGCGCGGCAGGAGGGCTTCGGCCGCTACCAGACGACTCAGGAGAACGGGATGCGTGCGAGCACCGCCGGTCGCTACCTCCATCCGAACATGGACCGCGAGAATCTGACCGTCATCACCGACGCGCTGGCTCTCCGGATCCTCTTCGAAGGGGATCGGGCGAGCGGTGTCGAGATCGATCACGGCGGGACCGTCGAGGAGGTGCGTGCCCGGCGCGAGGTGATCGTCTCGGCGGGCGCCTACCAGTCGCCACAGCTACTGATGCTTTCCGGCATCGGTCCAGCCGATCAGCTCCCGCTGGCAGCGATCGAGGTGCGCCAGGACCTGCCCGTCGGGCAGAACCTCCAAGACCACTGCATGGTGCTGCTCAACTGGGAGGCAGAGTACGAATCGCTGATGACCGCGCTCACGCCGGAGAACCTCGAGCTGCTCCAGGCCGAGGGCCGGGGCCCGCTCAGCTCAAACATCGCCGAGGCGGGTGGTTTCATCCGCACGCGGCCAGGGCTGGACGCTCCGGATTGCCAGTTCCACTTGGCTCCCGTGCTCTTCTACGACGAGGGCCTCGGCGCGTCGGTCGCCCACGGCGTCGCTTTCGGCCCGGGTGTGGTGAAGCCGACGAGTCGTGGCAGCGTTACGTTGCGCAGCGGGAGTCCTTACGTCAAGCCCCGCATCCTGCACAACTACCTGACGACCGACGAGGATCGCGCGACGATCCTGGCGGGCATTCGCGTCGCGCTCGAGATCTCCCAGCAGGCTGCGCTCGCGGACCTGTTGACCAAGCCGTTCGTTGCGCCCGAGGTGGATGCCACCGACGAGGAGCTGTGGCCCTACATAGAGCAGAACACGCAGACGATCTACCACCCGACCTCGACCTGCGCGATCGGGGAGGTCGTCGACTCGCGGCTCAACGTGCTCGGCGTCGAGGGACTGCGCGTGGTCGACGCCTCGGTGATGCCGACAGTCGTTCGCGGCAACACCAATGCGCCCGCGATCATGATCGCCGAGAAGGCCGCGGACATGATCCGAGAAGACGCCCGTGAAGGGGCTGCCGCCGACCACGCTTCGTAGCTCGTCAGCCGAGCTCGGCGATCAGCCCGTCGACTCGTGCGGCGATGTCGTCGCGGATCGCCCTGACCCGCTCAACCGGCAGCCCCTTCGGATCCTCGAGGTCCCAGTCGAGATAGCGCTTGCCGGGGATGTAGGGGCACTGGTCCCCGCAGCCCATCGTCACGACGATGTCGGCCGCTCGGGCAAGCTCGTCGGTGAGTCGCTGAGGGACTCGGTCGGCGAGGTCGATATCGAGCTCTCGCATAACCTCCACGACCTCGGGATGGACGCGATCGCCGGGTGTGGTGCCGGCGGACTCGGCGCTGTGGCGGCCCTCGGCGGTGCGTTCGAACAGCGCCTGGCTCATCTGCGAGCGGCCGGCGTTTTGGAGGCAGACGAAGAGCGCGTGGGCCATCTACTCGGCGAGCGGCCGGCCGCGCACGAACTGGTAGGCGAGCGCGCCGAGCGCGGCACCCGCGAGCGGCCCGACGATGTAGATCCAGAAGTCCTGCCACTGCCCCGAGAGCAGCGCGGGACCGAACGACCGCGCCGGGTTCATCGAGGCTCCCGTGAGGGGCCCGCCGAAGAGGGCGTCGAGGCCGATCGTCCCGCCGATCGCGATCGCCGCGCCGGTGCCAACGGCGCGCACGTCAGTTGCGACGGCAAGGATCACGAACATCAGGATCGCCGTCATGACGGCTTCGTAGGCGAGGGCGGCGCCGAGCTCGATCGCCGGGATCGTCGCTCCGAGCGCGGCTGGCTTGGCCGGCCAGATCAGACACAGCACCAGCGCTGCGGCGGTCGCTCCGGCGAACTGGGCGCCGATGTAGGCGAGTGCGTCGCGCGGGGAGAAGTGGCGGGACAGCGTGAAAGCGATCGTTACGGCCGGGTTGATGTGGGCACCGGAGAGGTGGCCAGTCGCATAGACCATGACCATGATCACGAGGCCGAAGACGAGCGCGACCCCGACGGCGCCGAGCGCGCCCGTCTCGGCCTCGGTGATGATCGCCCCGCAGCCGGCGAAGACGAGCGCAAAGGCGGCGAGCCCTTCGGCCGATGCTCTTCTGGCGAGGCCGAGCTGCGGGTCCATGAGCCCGCCAGGCTACAGCCGGTCGATCGTCGAGTTGTGTACCGCGTGATGTGTGATGAATCTCACACTCGGACCCACGGGCCTAAGCGAACGTCGTCTTGCCCGACCGGAAAGAGACGTGATGCGAGCCAGCCTGCCACCGGGGCCTTCGATTCACCCGCTGATCCAGGGTGTCGGCCTCTGGTCCAGGCCGCTGGCCTACCTCGAGCGGCTGCGGGCGCGGTACGGCAAGCGCTTCACGATCCAGTTCCCGTTCACGGTGCCCTTCGTGATGATCACCGAGCCGGATCAGGTCAGGGAGATCTACACCGCTCCGGCCGACGTGCTCCATCCCGGCGAGGGCGCGCGCGTGCTCGAGCCGATCGTCGGGCTGAAGTCCGTGATCCTGCTCGACGAGGGAGCGCACCTGGAGCAGCGCAAGCTGCTGTTGCCGACCTTCCACGGCGAGCGGATGGATGCGCTGACCGACCTCGTCACCGAGGTGACCGAGCGTGAGGTCGCGAGCTGGGCTGAGGAGCCCGAGGTCGCGCTGCACCCGCGCTTGCAGGCGCTGACGCTCGAGATCATCCTGCGCGCGATCTTTGGCCTGGAGGAGGGTGATGCGCTGACCGCTCTCCGGACCCGGTTGGCGAGGCTGCTCTCCTACGGCGACAATCCGCTCACGCTCGTCCCGGATCCGTCGCCACGTCAACTCGAGATCCTCGACCGCTTCGGACCGATCAAGGGCTTTCTGACCACACGCAAGGAGGTCGATCAACTCGTCTTCGAGCAGATCGACCGGCGCCGGCGTGAGGGCGGCGGAGGCGCCGACATCCTCTCCACGCTGCTCGAGGCAAGGCACGAGGACGGCTCGGAGATGTCCGCGCAGGAGCTTCGCGACGAGCTGATGACGCTGCTCGTAGCGGGACACGAGACGACCGCCTCCTCGCTCGCGTGGACCTTCGCACGGCTCGCCCGCGAGCCGACGGTCCTCGCTCGCCTGACCGACGAGGCGGGGGCCGGCGAGGACGACGCCTACCTGACCGCGACGATCCAGGAGGTGCTCCGGCGACGGCCGGTGTTGCCGAATACGGCACCGCGCATGGTCAAGCAGCCGATCGAGGTCGGCGGCTGGCTCTACCCCGCCGGCGTCTGCCTGGTCGCCAACGCCTACCTCCTGCACCACGACGCGGACATCTACCCCGACCCCTACGAGTTCCGCCCGGAGCGGTTTCTGGAGCGGCCGCCCGGTACCTACACCTGGATCCCGTTCGGCGGCGGGCGCCGCCGTTGCCTCGGTGCAAGCTTCGCCCTGCTCGAGATGAAGATCGTGATCGCGAGCGTCATCAAGACCTACGGCCTGCAGCCGGCCGGACGGGTCGTCGAGATGCCGCGGCGGCGCAACATCACGGTCCGGCCTGAGGCGGGCGCCGCTGTACGGCTGGAGCGCCGCGCCGCGCTCCCGGTGGCGGCGTGAGACCCCACCGGGTCCTCAGCAAGCTGCGCTCGACCCGGCAGGGGTGTTCTCGCTGAACATGACCGAGGGTCCGCAGCTCGCCCGCGGCGTCGCGCGTCGGCTGAACCTGCTCGGCTGGGTCGTCTGCGGATCGGGGACGCTGGTCGTCTTCCTGGCGATCGGGTTCGTCATTCCCGTGTTCCTCGGCTCCGACCAGCGCGACCTCCTCGCGCGCGAGAACCTCCCGGTAGTGGGCGCCTTCTACCTGTCGTTCGGCGTGCTCATGACCTGGCTGCTTAAGCGCCGGCTGGCGCTCGCCTTCGCCTGGCTGCGCGAGGAGCGCGAGCCCACCGAGGAGGAGCACCGTGCGACCTTGCGCCTCCCCGCCCACACCGCGATCCTGACGGGCGGCGCCTGGATCCTCGGCGGCGTGACGATGGGCGCGCTCAACCTCGACCACTCGCTCGGGTTCGCCGCCGTCGTGTCGATCGCTATCTGGGCCGGCGGCGATGTCACGGCGGCGATCGTCTTCGTCACGACCGAGCGGCTGCTCCGCCCGGTCACCGCGCTCGCGCTCGCGGCGCGCCCGCTTGATCGGGCAAGCGGTCCGGGGATTCGGGTTCGCCTGCTCTACGGCTGGAGCCTCGGTACGTTCGTCCCGTTGATCGGTGTGCTCGTTGTCAGCGTCGTCGCGATCGCGAAGCCGGAGGTGGAAACCGAGTACCTCGCGGGCGCGTCGATCTTCCTGGCGCTCGTCGCTTTGTTCGTGAGTCTGCTCGCGACGACGGTCTCCGCGCGTGCCGTCGCTGACCCACTCACCTCGGTGCGCCGCGCGATCGACCGGGTTGGTCGCGGTGAGCTCGAGGCCGAGGTCGCGATCGACGACGCGAGCGAAATCGGGATGCTCCAGGCGGGCTTCAACCGGATGGCCGAAGGGCTGCGGGAGCGCGAGCGGATCCGAGACATCTTCGGCCGCCAGGTTGGTCACGAGGTGGCGCGGGCGGCGCTGCGCGACGGCACCCGGCTGGGCGGCGAGGAACGCGAGATCGGTGCCGTCTTCGTCGATCTGACGGGCTCGACGGCGATGTCGCTCGCACTGCCGCCAACCGAGGTCGTGCGGCTGCTCAACCGGTTCTTCCGTGTCGTGGTCGACATCGTCGAGGACGAGAATGGCCTCGTCAACAAGTTCGAGGGCGATGCCGCGCTCTGCCTGTTCGGTGCGCCGGTCGCCGTCGAGGATCCGGCGGGCAGCGCGCTGCGGGCCGGACGACGGATCGCCGAGCGGCTCGAGCGCGAGGTGCCCGACATCGGCTTCGGAGTCGGCGTCTCGGCGGGACGTGCGGTCGCCGGTAACGTCGGTGCCGAACATCGGTTCGAGTACACGGTGATCGGCGACCCGGTCAACGAGGCCGCCCGGCTCTCCGATCTCGCCAGGGATCGAGAGGTCGCTGTGGTCGCCTCCGACGCGGCGCTCGACCGTGCTGCACCCGCGGAAAAGGCTAAGTGGACGCTCGAGGAACGGGTCGTCCTGCGCGGTCGGCTCGACGCGACCGGGCTGGCTTCGCCGCTACTCGCCGTGCGCCACTAAGGTCTCAGTCCTCAGCCGCCCGCGCGGGTCTTCGAAAGCTCGAGGAGGAGCATGTCCACGACGATCGACACTGACATCTCGGCACGCACGTTCTGGGAGAAGCCGTTCGTCGAGCGCGACAAGACCTTCGCCCACCTGCGCGAGAACGACCCGGTCTCGTACCACCGGCCCTACGAGTCGACGCTGCTGCCTCCCGACGAGGACACGCCCGGCTTTTACTCGCTCGTCAAGTACGACGACATCCGGATGGTCTCGCGCGACTCGAAGCGGTTCATCTCGCGTAAGGGGATCCTGATGGAGGACTTCCCCGAGATCGTCCAGGTCGCGACGACCTCTTTCCTTGCGATGGACGGCGAGGACCACAAGCGCCAGCGGGGAATCGTCTCGACCGCCTTCACCCCGCGCAACGTGAAGAAAATCGAGGACTGGATCGATGAGCACGCGCGCGAGATCGTCGACGAGATGATCGATCGCGGCGAGGGCGACTTCTGCACGCTCGTGGCCAAGGAGCTGCCGGGCCGGATCTTCGCCCACTTCTTCGGCGCCGAGGTCGGCTCCGAGGACCAGGAGATCTTGATGGATGCGGCCGAGAAGATGCTCGCCTGGGACGACCCGAACGCCGCCCAGGGCCGCGACGCGCTCGAGACCTTCGGCGACGAGGCACAGCGGATCCAGGACATCGCCCTGAAGGCCGCCGACGATCGCCGTGAGAACCCCCAGGACGACCTCGTCAGCTGGGTCGTCAACGCCGAGTTCGAGGGCGAGCGGCTCGACGATTGGGAGGTCGCGGCGTTCTTCTCGCTGTTGGGCTCGGCGGCCAACGACACGACTCGCCACTCGCTCGGTCACGCGATGCTGCTGTTCGACGAGCACCCCGACCAGCTCGAGCTGCTCCGCTCGGACTTCGACGGCCACGCTGAGGCGGCCGTCAACGAGGTCCTGCGCCACGCCTCGCCGGTGATGCAGTTCCGCCGCACCGCGGTCGAGGACTGCGAGATCCGCGGCACCGAGATCAAGGCCGGCGAGAAGCTCGTCATGTGGTACTGCTCGGGCAACCGCGACGACGAGCAGTTCCCCGATCCGGCGCGCTTCGACATCACCCGCGGGGACAATAAGCACCTCGCGTTCGGCGGCGGCGGTGCCCACTATTGCATCGGCGCGACGCTCGGCAAGCAGATGCTCAAGTCGGCGATGAAAGAGGTCTACACCCGGATTCCCGACATCCACGTGACCGGCCCTCCGGAGCTCCAGCTGAACAACTTCATCCACGGTGTCCACTCGCTGCCGGTGGCGTGGACCCCCCAGTCAGGCTCGCGCTAGCTCCATCCCGCGGGCGTGCGCAAGGTCAGTGTCACCGAGCGCCGGGCGAGGCGACACCGGATCGCGCCTGGCCACCGCGCCGGGGACGTGGAGGAGGCGGCGTTCGGGCCGTGCCGAGGTTCCCGTCACCGCTCTGCAAGCAGCGGCGCTGACCCAGCGACGGCGGTGGCGTCCAGCTCCTCTGAGCTGAGGACGCGCGGGCTCAACCCCGCACGGGCCAGGATCTCGGCCGCGTCCGGCGCTTGGCCGGCACTCGTCTCCATCAGCAGCGATCCTCCGGGTGCGAGCCATCCGAGCGCGCCGTCGGCGACCCGCCGCTGGACGTCGAGCCCGTCGGGGCCGCCGTCGAGCGCAGCGCGGGGCTCGTGCAGCCGGGCCTCCTGGGGCAGCGTCGCGATCGCTGCGCTCGGGACGTAGGGCGTGTTCGCGACGAGCACGTCGATCCGGCCGCGCAGCGGGCTGGGTAGCGGGTCGCAGAGATCGCCGATCAGCACCCGGCTCTCGCCGGGGAGGTTGCCGCGCGCGCAGGCGACCGCCGCCGGGTCGATGTCAGTCGCGTAGAGCTCCAGATCGGAGACGGCGGCGACCAGCGCGGCCCCGACCGCGCCGGAGCCGCAGCAGAGGTCGACCACGACCGGTCTCCGATGGCAGCGAGCGACCTCGATCGCCTCGCGAGCCAGCAGCTCGGTGCGGCGCCGCGGGATGAAGACCCCGGGATCCAGGGCGATCCGCAGGCCGCAGAACTCCGCCCAGCCCAGGACCTGCTCGAGCGGACGGCCGCCGACCCGGCGCGCGACCATCAGCGCGAGCTCGTCGGGGCTCTTCTCTTCCGCCAGCAACAGCTCCGCTTCCTCGTCGGCCGACACGCAGCCGGCGGCGCGCAGCCGGTCGACGATCGCCGACCGGGTCTGTTCGGGAACCCCGATCGCTCGGCTAGTCCGAGGCCCGGTCG
>JACCVG010000174.1 GCA_013698335.1 Thermoleophilaceae bacterium | reverse complement strand
AGTCGATTCGCCAGGCGCGGGCCGGGATCAAGGATCCCAAGCGGCCGACCGGCTCGTTCATCTTCCTCGGCCCCTCGGGTGTCGGGAAGACGGAGCTCGCGCGGACGCTCGCCGAGTTCCTCTTCGGAGACGAGGACGCGATGATCCAGGTGGACATGTCAGAGTACATGGAGAAGCACTCCGTCTCCCGGCTCGTCGGCGCGCCGCCCGGCTACGTCGGTTACGACGAGGGTGGCCAGCTGACCGAGGCGGTCAGGCGCCGGCCCTACGGCGTGGTGCTGCTCGACGAGATCGAGAAGGCCCACCCCGACGTCTTCAACGTGTTACTCCAGGTGATGGATGACGGTCGGCTGACCGACGGCCAGGGCCGCACGGTCAACTTCAAGAACACCGTGCTGATCATGACCTCGAACATTCCGGGCGGGATCGCCGGGGTCGAGGCGACGCTCAAGCCCGAGTTCGTCAACCGGATCGACGAAATCGTCGAGTTCGCCCAGCTCAGCCGGGAGCAGATCGCGGAGATCGTCTCGCTCCAGGTCGCCTCACTGACGCGCCGGCTGGCGGCCCGCGGGATCGAGCTCGAGCTCGACGAGGATGCGCTCACCCTGCTCGCCAACCTCGGCTATGACCCGACCTACGGCGCCCGGCCGCTGAAGCGCGTGATTCAGAAGCGGCTCGTCGACAAGCTCGCGCTGAAGCTGCTCGAGGGCGAGTTCGCCGATCGGGACACGGTGCGAGTCGGGGCGGCCGATGGCGAGCTGGTATTCAGCCGCGCCGAGGCTGCGCCTGCGGCGGCCACTGCTGCCTGAGGTCTAGGCCAGCCCCAGCCGCGCTGCGCGCTCGCGCGCCATCGCGACCACCTCGGCCTCACCCTCGACGATCCCACCGCTCATCAGCACCTGGCCGCCGACGACGGTCGTGTCGACGACGCTGCCCGACGCCGCGTAGATCAGCCCGGCCTCGAGGTCGCCGAGGCTGAGCTCGGGCGAGTCCGTGCGGACGAGCAGAAAATCGGCGGGGATGCCGACCGCCAGCATGTCTCGGCCGGCGAGCAGCGGTGACCGCGCGCCGGTCGCGAGCCGCCAGACCTCGTGGGCTGGAGCGGCCGCCGCATCGGCGCTCGCGTGCTTCTGCAGCAGCGCGAACAGCTTGGCGTCGGCGAGCAGGTCGAGCGAGTTGTTCGACCCCGGTCCGTCGGTGCCGAGCCCCAGCCGGACGTTGCGGGCATTCGCGGCCGCGTACGGGAAGGCGCCGCCGACCGCGAGCTTCATGTTCGCCGCCGGGTTGGTGGCGATCGTCGCCCCCCGCTCGGCGATCAGGTCGAGCTCTGAATCGTCGACGTGGACGCAGTGGGCGAGCACGGTGCGCTCTCCGAGCAGGCCGACCCGGTCGAGGTACTGCGCCGGCCGCACGCCGTGCGCGGCGAGGCAGTCATCGACCTCGCGGGCGGTTTCCGAGAGATGGATCTGGACGATCAGGTCACGCGTCGCCGACTGCTCGGCGACCCAGCGCAGCGACTGCTCGCTGACCGTGTAGATCGCGTGCGGGGTCAGCGAAGGCTCGATCCGCTCGTTCGCCAGGTCCTCGACCTGCGCCGTGCTCTCGAGTGCCGCCGCACGGACTCGTCCCGCCCGTTCCGGATCGCCCAGATCGATCAGCGGGGTGCCGATTACGCCCCGCAGGCCGGCGTCGAGGACCGCGCGCGCGGTCGCCTCCGGATGCCAGTACATGTCGAGGAAGCGCGTCGTGCCGGTGCGGATCATCTCGGCGCAGGCCAGCCGTGTTCCCCAGTAGACGTCATCGGCCTCGAGCCGCGCTTCGGCGGGCCAGATGTGCTGCTCGAGCCACTCCATCAGAGGCAGGTCGTCGGCGTAGCCGCGGAACAGGGTCATCGCCGCGTGGGTGTGAGCGTTGACGAGCCCGGGCACCACCGCGAACCCCCGACCCTCGATCACCCGATCGCCTTCGCGCGGCGCGACATCGGGTCCGAGCTCGGCAATCTCACCGCGCGCGGCCCGCAGACCAACCCGCTCTCCGTCGACCAGAGCTCCGTCGACGCAGAGGGCCACGGTGCCGTCGCGGTTCAAATCAGCTCCGGCAGCGCCCGCTCGAGGGCCGCCAGCAGTCGGTCGGCGCTCGCGGTCTGACCGCGCTCGAACTCCTCGAGCGTCAGCGGGTCGGGCCCGATCCCGTTCGCCATGTTGTCGACGACGCAGATCGCCGCGCAGGCGATCCGCCGCTCGCAGAGCGCGCAACACTCACCTCCGAGCGTCATCCCGACGACGTCTGCGTGGGCGGCGAACAGTCGGATCTCCGCCGGTGTCTCGAAGCGCGGTCCGGGTGACTCCCAGTAGATCCCGCCCTCGACGATCTCCTGGCCTTGGCCTTCGAAGGCCCCGCGCACGCGGCTCCGCCAGGTCACGTCGAAACCGGGGATCGTGTGTGCACGGTGGTCAGTGAAGCCCGACGGGCTCGCGCCAAGCGCGATGAAGTCGTCCGGGTCGATCAGCGTCCCGATTGGAAGATCGGCACGCAGGCTGCCGACCGAGCCGAGCGCCAGGGCGCGGTCGCAGTCGAGTTCCTCGAGCGCCGCCGCGTTGGCGAAGTGGTCGATCATGTGGGGAAGAACGTAGCCATCGATCCCGTGGCGCTGGAGCACGACGTGGGTGTCGGCCTCCAGCACCCCGGCCGCTGCGGCGAGCGGAGATGTTTCGACCCGCTGGGCTCCCGCGCCGAAGGTCGATCGCACGAGCCCGCTGCCTCCGATGATCGCCAGTCGTCCCAAGGGCGCGGACTATCCCACGCCCGGCCGCTTGACATCGGCGCTCGAAAAGTGAAACAAGTAAGACCCAGACCCCCGAGTCGCACCCCGATCGAGAGGATCCGCCGTATGCCCACCTACGTGATGCTCTGCACCCTGACCTCCGAGGGCGTCCAGACGATCAAGAACAACCCCCAGCGGATCAAGGAAGTCAACCGCGAGATCGAGCAGCTAGGCGCGTCGGTCACGGCGCAGTGGGCGACGCTCGGCCGCTACGACTTCGTCAACGTCGTCGAAGCCGCCGACGAGCAGGCGATGGCGCGCATCTCGCTCGAGCTGGGCTCGCGTGGCACCGCCCATTACGAGACGCTCTCGGCGATCCCGGTCGACCAGTTCATCGACGGCTTGTGAGACGCGTCCTCGTCGTCGGCTCAGGCGGCCGCGAGCACGCGATCGTCCGCTCGCTGATTCGCAGCCCGCAGCGACCTGAGATCCTCGCCGCGCCCGGCAACGCCGGGATCGCGCGGGACAAGATCGAGTGTCTCGAGATCGCAGCCGAGGACATCGGCGCGCTCGTGGCCGCCGCAAAGGATCGCGAGGTCGATCTCGTGATCGTCGGGCCCGAGGCGCCGCTCGTCGCGGGGATCGTCGACCGGCTCGCCGAGGCGGGTATCGCCGCTTTCGGGCCGAGCCGCGAGGCCGCTCGGATCGAGGGCTCGAAGCGCTACGCCAAGCAGCTGATGGCGGACGTCGGCGTCCCGACCGCCCGCCATACGATGCTCACTTCGCGGCGCCAGGCCCACGCCGAGCTCGCCAAGGCGGCCTACCCCTGCGTACTCAAGGCCGACGTGCTAGCCGCCGGCAAGGGTGTCGCGATCTGCGCGGATCAGACGGCGGCCCGCGCCGCGATCGAAGAGTTCTTCGTCGAGCGGCGGTTCGGAAAGACCGAGGTGCTGCTCGAGGAGTTCCTCCAGGGCTCCGAGCTCTCGCTGCTCGCGCTCTGCGACGGCGAGCGGGCTGTTCCGATGGCGCCTGCGCAGGACTACAAGCGGATCTACGATGGCGACAACGGGCCCAACACCGGCGGGATGGGCAGCTACTCGCCGGTTCCCGGGATCGGCGCGCAGCATGTCGCGGTGCTGGCCCGAACCGTCCACCAGC
>JACCVG010000151.1 GCA_013698335.1 Thermoleophilaceae bacterium | reverse complement strand
ACCAGTGCGCTGCTGGCCGTGCGCACCGACCTTTACGCCACGAGGGTCTGGTGTCAGCGCGAGCTGCTGACGGCCAAGCGCGCCGGCATGCCCGTCGTCATCCTCGACACGCTCTCGCGCGGGGAAGACCGAGGCTCGTTTCTCATGGACCACGTCCCGCGCATCCCGGGCGCGCCTGATCGCGGCGCGGCGATCAGCGCCGCCCTGGGTCGCCTCGTCGACGAGTGCCTCAAGCGCGCGCTGTGGGCACGCCAGCGCGATCTCGCCGAGGCCGAAGGCATCGTCGACGTCGCGTGGTGGGCACCGCATGCCCCCGAGCCGGTCACCATGCTTCACTGGCTACCGGCGGCGCCCGAAGGCGACGAGCCGCTGCTCGTCCTGCATCCCGACCCTCCGCTGGGTCCCGACGAGCTGAAGGTGCTTGCTGAGCTGGCCGTGACCGCTGGCATTGATGCCCGGCTCGAGATCACCACCCCGCGCGGACTGGCGACCCGTGGCGGCTGACCCCCTCGCCCTCGGCCCCGCCGGCCTGGCCGGCGTGCGCGTCGGAATCTCGGTCTCCCAGAGTGCCGAGCTTGGGCGCCTTGGCCTGACCGACGCCCACCTGCGGCTCGCCCTCGCCGAGATCGCTCGCGTGGTCATCCGTGCCGGCGGTGTGCTGGTCTACGGTGGGCACCTGCAGCGCGATGGCTACACCGCGTTCCTCGAAGGCGAAGTCGATCGATACGCCGCAAGCGACCGGCCGCTCCAGCTCGTCGTGCCGTGGGCAGAACACCGCCGCATGGCACTCGGCCAGCTGCGCGCGCGCCGCGAGGCGCTCTCGCTCAAGGGCGAGTTCACCTACCTCGACGCCGGCGGCGCCCCGGTGTCGGTCGATGCGAATCGCGGCCCGGACCCGGCTCCCGTCGACGATGCGGACGTCGCCCCGTCGCTGACGGCGCTTCGTAGGTATCTCACAAACATCACTGACGCCCGCGTGCTGCTCGGTGGCAAGGAGGAGGGCTACCAGGGCGAGGCGCCCGGCATCATCGAAGAAGCGCTCCTGGCCATCGAGGCCGGCCAGCCGATCTACCTCGCTGGTGGCTTCGGCGGGGCCACCGCCACGGTCGCGCACGCGGCATGCCGGACGTCAAGCCGCTGGCCTCCCCGCGAGCCAGTCGAGAACCCGTGGACGCAGCGACTGGCAGAGACCATCGATGCGACCGGCTGGAGGCTGGACCGCAACGGCCTCTCCGACGTCGACAACCGCAGATTGGCTACAACTCACCGGCCCAGCGAGGCGGCGTCGCTGGTCGCCTCCGGCCTCGCGCGCGCGATCGCCAGCGCTTGAGGTCCGTGCCGCGATCAGAGAAAGGCCGCTTGCGCTTTCCATGCTGCTCAGCAGCGGGGACGACTGATTGTTCGGCTTCCGCTTTCGCGTGTGAGCAGTGCTCCTCATCGCGCAAGCCGGAGTGGAGCGTGGACGCTAGCGGCCGCGCGAGAGCGGGCGCCTATCTCGCTGGCCTCTGCATTAAATCGCGTCGCGAACGGCCGGCAAGTGTAAGGAGTCGCCCAGCACCTTCGCAGCCCTGGAAGGACGCGATGCTGCCAGCCGGCCCCCCGATCGGCCGGCACGCACGGGCACACCGAGGTGTCGGTCAGCGGACGACGACCACCCGGACGACGAGGCCGTCCCGCGTGCCACTCAAATCCGCCTCGAGCCCGCGACGGTTGACGATCCGCTGATCGGGATCGTAGACCACCGCCAAGAGAGCGGCGCAGTCTGGATGCGAGCGGTACCGCTCGATGTCGATGATGAGCTGCTCGCCGATCTCCTTAGCGCCCAGTCGTGCCCGCGTCATCTTCGTCTCGACGACGAGCCGCTCGTTCTTGAGCACGAAGTCGATGCGGCTCCGGCCGCCCGCGCGCTCTGGGGCGTAGTCCTCGGGCCGCACGTCGTCGAAGTGCAGCGCCAGGAGGCCGTGCAGCAGGTCCTGCAGGTCGTACTCGTCCTCGATGACGAACGCGGGTCGGCCGGCGTGGCGCTCGGCCAGCGGCGCTAGAAAGTCCGGCAGGCGCCGCACCATCCGCTCGAGCATCTCGAGGTGCACGCGGAAGCCGCCCTCACCCTCGACCATCTGCTTGGCCTCGGTCAGGATGAACTGCTGCTGCATCAGGGGTGCCCGGAACGTCGACTCGTAGGCCTCGGACCAGTACGGCAAGCCCGCCGCCAGCCCAGCCTCGTCGACTAGCGCGTTCGGTTGCCCGGCGGCTTCGAAGAAGTGTTTGATCTTGTGGGAGATCCAGCTGCCCTGGTACTCGCTGCGGAACCGCTCCTCCAGCTCGGCCGGCAGCGCTTCGATCGTGCGGGCGAACCAGGCGTTGTAGTCCATCGCCAGCTGGTCGATCTCCTCGTCGGAAGCCAGCAGCTCCTGCTCGCCCTGGACTCCGCGCGCTCGGCGATCCAGTTCACGGCTCTGTTCGATGAGGTCATCGAAGCGCCCCATTAGAGCCACCGTAGTGCAGCGCCGGCGCCGCGCGCCCAGGACGCCAGGGCGGTGAGCTGGTCGACTGCGCGGCGATGCGCGGCCCAATCGCCGCGGGCGGCGATCGCC
>JACCVG010000147.1 GCA_013698335.1 Thermoleophilaceae bacterium | reverse complement strand
GCACGCCAGAGACCGTCGAGTGAACGCCGGTGCGCAGCTCGAGCGCACCACCATGGGTCTCGGGGGTTACGTGTGCGGCGAGATCCTCTGGGAGCGCTGGCAGGACACGGTCGATCGCCTGGGCGAGCGACCAGTTGTGCGGGTTGAGGAGCATCACCTCCTCTTCGGCTCCAAGGCTGTAGGGCACGCTCGGCTGCCAGACCGCCCAATCGGGCGCAGTCCGTTGGGAGGGCACGGTCGCGCTCATCAGGCGGCTCGCCGCAGGCCGCCGGCTTCGGACCGCTGCGCCGCGTCTACCAGCCCTCCGAAGAGAGCCGCGCCATCGGACCGGCCCGCGAGGCACTCGGCGTGCCATTGAACCCCGACGGCGAAGTCACGATCGCGCGCTTCGATCGCCTCGACGACCCCGTCGGCCGCACGGGCCACAACCTCCAGAGAGCGGCCAATCCGATCGACAGCCTGATGGTGAAAGGAGTTGACCATCAGGGTTCCGGCACCGACCAGCGAGGCCAGCAGGCTGCCGGCGACGACCTCGACCGGGTGCGTCGCGACCTCACCCGCCTCGTCCTGGCGATGGTCGAGCGCCTCGCCACGGTCCGGGAGGTGCTGGTCGAGCGTCCCACCGCGCGAGACGTTGAACGCCTGCGCGCCGCGGCAGATCGCGAGTAGCGGCATTCGACGCGCATCGGCCGCTGCGGCGAGCACGAGCTCGAAGCGGTCGAGCTCGGTTTCGACGGGCCCGAGCTCGGGATGGGCCTCGGCGCCGTAGAGCGACGGATCGAGGTCCGGGCCACCGGATAGACAGACTCCCGTCAGCCGATCGAGTAACGGCTCGATCGCACCCTGATCCATCGGCGGAATCACGACCGGGAGTCCGCCGGCGGCCTCGATCGCGCGCATGTACTTGAGCCCGAGCGCCATCTCGTGCTGCGCCGGATCGCCGTGCGGGGTCGGGTCGTTGCGCTCGGCGATCCGAACCTCTGAAGTCGTAACGCCGATGAGAGGTCTGGAATTCACGTCCGCATCACCCACGTGTCCTTGCCCCCGCCAGCCTGCGAGGAGTTTACGACCAGGGCGCCCGAGCCGAACGCCACGCGCGTCAAACCGCCGGGTACAGCGCTCGTGCCCCGCGTCCCACAGACCACGAAGGCGCGCAAGTCGACGTGGCGGGGAACAAGCCGACCACCGACCACCGTCGGGTGGGTCGAGATCGCGACCATCGGCTGGGCGACGTAGCGCTCGGGGTGCGCCCGGATCGCGGCGATGCAGAGATCCACGTCCTCACGACGCGCGTGGGCGCAGACCACTATCCCGGCACCGCCCTGCCCGTTGCGCGGCTTGACGACCAATTCGTCGATCCGGTCGATCACCTGTTCCAGGACCTCGGGCCGGCCGAGATCGAAGGTCTCGACCGAGGGCACCAGCGGCTCCTCCCCGAGGTAGAACCTGATCATCTCCTTCACGTACCCGTGAACCAGCTTGTCGTCGGCGACTCCGGCGCCGAAATCGTTGACGAACGAGAGCATTCCGGCGCGCCGCGCGGTGAGCGTCAGTCGACCGATCGCGGTGCTCTGACCTGAGGAGTCGACCAGCGAATCCTCGTCGGTGCGCCGATAAATCACGGAGATCTCGACCGAGCGGCCGCCTACCCAGCCGCGCACGCGGTCACCGCGCCGGTAGAGGTCCGCCGTCGTCAGGATCCTAATTCCGAGCCGGCGGGCGAGCCATCGGTGCTCGTACCAGGCGCTGTTCACGGGACCATCTGAGAGCAGCACCGTCTTCCCCTCCAGCTCCCCGCGCGCGGCTTCCAGCGCATCTCGGATCAACTCGACCGCGACGTCGCTCTCGGCCCGGTCACTCGGCGGGTAACCGGGCAGCTGTCCATCGATCGCCGTGCGCACGGCGGCGGCGTAGCCTAGCCCGGACGGGGTGCGGAGATTGTCTTCGAGCACACGCAGCACGCCGTCGGCGCCGCGGACGACGTCGAGACCGGCGATCGGCGCATGCGCGACACCGACGAGCGGGGCCCCGCTGAGCTCGGGCTCGAAGTGATCGGCCCCGGCGAGAACCCTTTCGGGCACGACGCCGGCCGCGACGATCGCCCGCTCCCCGTAGATGTCGGCGATAAAAGCGTTCAGCGCCCGCACGCGTTGGGTGAGACCCGCCTCGAGCGAGCGCCACTCCTCCGCGCCGATGATGCGGGGGATCGGATCGACGCGGAATCGCTCGTGTCCGAAATCGACCCCGCGCGCATCGATCGCCGCCTGCACCCCCGCGCCGAAGGTCCCGAAGTCGACCCCGCCGAGCGACTCGAAGAAATCGCAATAGAGGGCCTCGACCGCCGGATCGCAATGGCTGCACTCGTCGATGATGCCCGCTGTGGGGACGTAGCCGGGCACCTCGGCGAGGTCTGTCGGGGGAAAGCGTGCGATGGCCATCCAATCACCTTAAGCAGGGGCTCCTCAAACCTCCTTGGACGGCGGTCGGAAATCGGTCGGCTCGCGGTGTACAGACGGTCGAGCCGCGTCCCTAGCGTGCGCATGACTCCGGTGGGGTCTACCGTGGCGGCCGTGGCACTG
Source organism: Thermoleophilaceae bacterium (assembly GCA_013698335.1). Lineage (GTDB taxonomy): Bacteria > Actinomycetota > Thermoleophilia > Solirubrobacterales > Thermoleophilaceae > JACCVG01. Next base: position 6,448 of record JACCVG010000147.1, on the reverse strand, counting down.
CTCCTCGTAGGCGTGATCATCGTCGTCTCGGTCGCCGTCGGGGTGGCCGTCGAGCTGCACTTCGGCGAGCGCGCCGACCGGGCCTGCGGGCGGATCCTCAACCTCTTGCTCTACGTCGTCGTTCCGCCGGTGATCTTCTTCAACATCGTCCACCTCGACTTCACGCTGGACGTCGGGGTCGGGCTGCTTATCGGCCTGCTCGCCTCGGTCCTCACGGGCGTGCTCGCGTTCTCAGTCGGGCGCGCGCGGGGCTGGCCCCGCCCGGTTATCGGGACGGTAATCATCAGCTCGGTCGCCGGCAATACCGCCTACCTCGGCTACCCGTTCGCGGCGATCGCCTTCGGATCGGACGCGCTACCCGAAGCCGTCGCCTACGACTCCCTGGTGGCGATCCCGGTGCTGGTGGTCGGCTGCTTCGCCGTCGGCGCGGCGTTCGGTGAATCCTCCGGCGAGACGCTCGGCGGGCGGGTCAGCTCCTTCTTCTTCCGCAACCCTGTCCTCCCCGCGTTCGTGCTCGCGCTGCTCGCACCCGACTGGCTCGCCCCGGATCTGGCCGTAACGCTCTCGCAGGTACTCGTCTTCGCCATGCTCCCCGTCGGATTCGTCGCTGTCGGCGTCTACCTGGCGGAGAGCTCGGCGGGCCGTTTCAGCATTCCGCACCCGGACCTGCGGATCGGCACCGCCGTCGTGCTCAAGCTGCTGGCGCTCCCGGGGCTGCTGGCCCTGATCGCCCTCCCGCTGATCGCAATCCCCGAGGTCTACCTCGTCCAGGCTGCGATGCCATCCGGCCTCAACACGCTGATCGTCGCCAACGCCTACGGGCTCGACCGCCGCCTCGCGGCCGGCGCGATCGTCTGGAGCACCGGCGCTGTGCTGCTCGTCGCGGGAGCTGTGGCCGCGCTGAGCGCCTAGGCTCCGAGACCGCCGGCGGCCTCGGGTGCCGTCGGGTCATCGCCCGCGGCGCCCGGGTTCTCGCGCGCGATGTACTCCTCGAGGATCATCGGCTGGTCGCCGACCCGCTCGGCGATGTCGAGCAGCTCGGAGGCCGTCGCCTCCTCCTCGACCTGCTCCTTGAGGAACCACTGCATGAACTGCTCGCTGAGGAAGTCGCCCTCCTCGCGCGCGGTCTTGAAGAGCGCCGCGATCGCCGCCGACACGCTGCGCTCCTGCTCGAGCGCCATCCGGATCGGATCGATGAAATCGCCGAACTCGATCCGAGGGGCCTCGATCGCGCCGAGCGTCACCGGGGCGTCGGTGTCCAGCAGGTACTTGATCATCATCAGCGCGTGGCCGCGCTCCTCGATGGCTTGGCTGTAGAAGAAGCCGGCCAGCTGCGGAAGCGTTTGCGACTCGTAGTAGGCGGCCGCCGCCACGTACTGGTGGGAAGCCGCGAACTCGGCGGCGATCTGGCCGTTGAGCGCCTCGGCGAAACGTGGAGCGGTCATCGAGTCGAACCTACCAGCAGGCGATGCGCTTGACGCTTATGCCGCCCGCACCGCGCGCCGTCCTGAGCCGCTCCCCACGGGAGCGCGCCCGCGGATAACGTGCGCGCAGTGACCAACGAGGAAGCACACGCCTACGCACGTGAGAAGGGCGTGTCGCGCCCGCTGTTCGCGGTCGTCAAGTTCTTCCTGCTGCCCTTTTTCCGGATCTTCTTCCGGATGCACGTCTCGGGTGCCGAGAACGTCCCGGCGGAGGGGGCCGTGATCATCGCGCCCAACCACAAGAGTTTCTGGGACTCGTTCTTCATTGGGCTCTGCGTGAAGCGCCACATCCGCTTCATGGGCAAGTCGGAGCTGTTCAAGAGCTGGCAGGGGCCGCTGATCGTGCGGCTCGGCGCGTTCCCGGTGCGCCGCGGCGAATCCGATGAGGACGCGCTCGAGACCGCCCGCACGATCCTGCGACAGGGCGGGATGCTCGCGCTTTTCCCCGAAGGCACCCGCGTGCGCGACCCGGACGCGCTCGGCGATCCACGACGCGGTGCCGGCCGGCTCGCGATCGAGACCGGCGCGCCGATGGTCCCAGCCGCGATCACCGGGACCGAGAGCCTCTTCTTCGGCCCGCTCCCCAAGCCACGACGCGTCCAGATTGCCTTCTCCAAGCCAATCGAAGTCGGGGATCTGCCGGCCACGCCGGCGGGCGCTGAGGAGCTGGTCGGCGAGACCGTCTGGCCCGAGGTCGAGACCGAGTACCGGCGGCTGCGCTCCCGTCCCGGTCTGATCGCCGCGGGGGTCGCCGCACTCGGCCTCGGCGCCGGCCTCGCGGTCAAGAGCCGCCGCGACTCGCGCAAGCGCAGCAAGCTGCCGTGGCGATAACCCGTCCTGCGGCGAGAAATGCCTGCACTCGATTGACAAAGCGGTTCGCTCTGGCCTAGCTTTCGCTGATGGGGATCTCACGAAGGAGAGTCGGTCTTTGCATGCTCCTGGTCCTCGCGGGCCTGGTTGGCGCTAGCACCGAGGCGCTCGCCGAACCGAAGTGCAACGGCCGGGTCGCGACGATCAGCGGCAACGACAGCAACAACTTCATCAGCGGCACCGATGGGCGGGACGTGATCGTCCTCGGCGGTGGGCGTGACTCCGTCTTCGGACGGGGCGGGCGTGACCTGATCTGCACCGAGGGCGGCAACGACTACGCCTCCGGCGGCCCCGGCCGCGACCTGATCGAGGGCGGCTCTGGTAGAGACGACCTCGTCGGGCGAGAAGCCGACGACAAGCTCTTCGGCGGCAATCAGGACGACGAACTCTCCGGCGACGAAGGCGAGGATCGGCTCGACGGCGGCGATGGCAAGGACCGCTGCGATGGCGGCCCGGACGAGGATCGCGAGCGCGGCTGCGAGAAGACCGTTAGCGTCCCCTAGATGGTTCGCATTGGCGGCATCGACCTCGGCGGCACGAAGATCCAAGCCGTGGTCGTCGACGAAAGTCACACGGTCCTCGGCCAGAGTCGGCGCGAGACGCCGCGCAAGGGCGGCCCCGAGGCCGTCGCCGCCGAGATGGCCGAGACGATGCGTGCCGCCTGCGAGGCGGCCGGGATCGACACCGACTCGCTGCGCGGCGTGGGTGTCGGAGCACCGGGCGCGATCGACGTCGCGGCGGGCACCGTCGCGCGCGCGGGGAACCTGACCGACTGGGATGACCCCTACCCGCTCGGCGATGCCTTGACCGAACGGCTCGGCACGACCGTCGCGCTCGGCAACGACGTCAACGTCGCGGTCCAAGCCGAGTTCGACCTCGGAGCGGCGCGCGAGGTCTCCTCACTGCTCGGGGTCTTCTGGGGAACCGGGGTCGGAGGAGGGATCGTGCTGAACGACGAGATGTGGGTTGGCCGCGGTGCCGCCGCCGAGATCGGCCACATGGTCGTCAAGCCCGGCGGCCGCCGCTGCCCGTGCGGCCGGCACGGCTGCATGGAGGCCTACGCCGGCCGGGGCGCGATGGAGGCACGGGCGCGCAAGCTCGTCAAGTCCGACCACAAGACCAGCCTCTTCAAGGTGATGGAGAAGCGCGGCAAGCAGCGGCTCGCCTCGAGCGTCTGGGACATAGCGCTCAAGGACGGGGATCGGATGGCGACGCGGTTGATCGACGAGGCCGTCCAGGCGATCGGGGTCGCGACGGCGTCGGCGGTCAACCTGCTCGACGTCGAGATGGTCGTCATCGGCGGGGGCCTCGGGATCCGGCTCGGCGCGCCCTACGCGCAGCGGATCGAAGAGGCGATGCTCCCCCACCTGTTCGTCTCGAGCCGCCCGCCCGCGGTTCGCGTAGCCGCGCTCGGCGACCTCGGCGGGGCGGTCGGTGCCGCGCTGCTGATCTCCGCCGAGTCGCCCGACCGCAAGCGCGGTCGGCTCAGCCGCGCCTGAGGGCACCCCGATCTCGGCCTTCGTTGGCGCTTTGACCCGCCTACAACCCGGTCAAAGCGCCGACGGACGAGGCAGGGTTGGCCGGTAGAGCGCGCCTGCAAGCTCCCGCCCAACCGCGACCGCGCGGGCGCGGGCCTGTTTCCATGTCAGTCGATGAAGGGAACGCTGAGAGCAACTGCCGCCTGCGCGATCGTGCTCGCCTGCGCCCTGGCCGCGCCGGCCGCGCTCGCCAAGCGCCCCCAGGGGATCAACGTCTCGCAGGCCCAGAAGGAAATCGACTGGAAGCTCGTCGCCGACAAGTCACGCTTTGAGTTCGCCTATCTGCGCGCGAGCGAGGGCATCAGCGGGGTCGACAAGTTCTACGAGCGCAACGCCAAGGAGGCGCCCAAGGAGGGGATCAGGGTCGGCGCCTTCCACCGGATGTACTCGGACGGCAGCAGCGACAAGAAGCAGGCCGAGGACGCGCGCGATGAGGCGCGCCTGTTCGTCAAGACGGTCGGCCGCCCCGGAAGGAACGACCTCGTTCCGATGCTCGGCGTCGACCCGCCGTTCGGGCCGCTCGATTCCAAGCAGGTGATCGCGTGGGTCAAGATCTGGGTGAACCGCGTCGAGCAGAAGATGGACGTGCGGCCGGGGATCTACACGAGCCAGCCGATCTGGATCACTTCGCTGCAGAACAACACCTACTTCTCCAATCGGGCGCACCCGCTCTGGATCGCCAGCCGCGACGTCTCGAAGCCGCTCGTGCCCGCCGATGACTGGTCCAAACAGGGGTGGACGGTCTGGCAGAAGACGATCGGCGACGTTCAGGGAGTCGGTAAGGCGATCAACAAGAACGTGCTGACCTACCGCAGCGTGCGCAACCTGACCGTCGGCCAGCAGCGCAAGCTCCAGCCCCAGGTCGAGCGCAAGATCCGCCGCCAGCAACGCGACGAGGACAAGGAGAAGTAAGCCGCCGGAGCCGCCGGGCGGGCTCAGCGCTCGTCGAGTGAGCGCCAGCGTCCCTGCGCGGCGCGGCGCTGGCCTAGCCAGACCCCGGTGGCGTGGCAGACGATCGGACCGCTCTCCCGCCGTTCGCGCAGGGCGGGAGAGGAGTGGACGTCGAGCTCCAGGCTGCGCATCCCGAGATCCGCAACTGATGAGCCCCCGGCGCTGCGGGTGGGACCCGGTTACGATCGCGCCTGAATGAGCCACGAGCTGATCAACGCGATCACGATCCCGCTGTTCACCGGCGCAATCGGCTGGTTGACCAACTGGAGCGGTGTCCTGATGCTGTTCTACCCGGTCAGCTACAAGGGTCTCCCGGTGCCCGGCCTCTCGGCGCTCGCCGCGATCCTGCCGCGCAAGATTCAGCAGATCCCCGGGATCATGCAGGGCGGGCTCGGCTGGCAGGGAATTATCCCCTCGCGCGCGGCCAAGATGGGATCGATCGCGGTCGACAAGGGGATCGCCAAGGTCGGGAGCCCGGCCGAGTTCTACAAGCAGCTCGAGCCCGACAAGATCGCCGAGCACATCCTCGCGACCTCCCAGGGCGACATGCGCGACCTCGTCGAGCGGATCATGCAGCGCGAGCATCCCGACCTCTGGAACGACCTCCCCGCGCGCGTGCGAGAAGCGGTTCACACCCGTGTCCAGGAGCAGCTGCCCGACATCGTCCACGAGGTCACCGACGAGACCGGCGAGCACGTCGACCAGCTACTCGATCTCAAGCTGATGGTCATTCGCTACATCGAGGCCGATCCGCAGCTGATCAACCGGATCTTCCTCGAGGTCGGCCGCAAGGAACTGAAGCTGATGGTCAACCTCGGCTTCTGGATCGGCCTCGCGCTCGGGATCCCGCTCGTCTTCGTCATCGAGCTGTTGCCGCTCTGGTGGGTCCTCCCGGCAGGCGGAGTGATCATCGGCTACGTAACCAACTGGACCGGCCTCTGGCTGATCTTCGAGCCGATTGAGCCGCGCACGATCGCGGGCCTCAAGATCCACGGCCTCTTCCTGCGCCGTCAGCCCGAGGTCGCCGAGGTCTACTCCGACATCATCGCCAACGACATCGTGACGCTCTCGCACATCGGCGAGGAGCTGCTGGAGGGCCCGCGCTCAGACCGAACCCGGCAGATGATCGAGACCGCGTTGCGCCCGGCCGTCGACCGCGCAATCGGTCCCGCACGCGGCGCCGTCCGAGTCGCCATGGGGCCACGCGAGTACGACGCGATCCGCGAGTCGGTCGCCGTCGAGGCGGTCGGCTACACAATGACCCCGCTCTCGGACCCGGACTTTAATGCGAGCCAGAGCGGGGCGATCCGGAGGCTGATCGCCGCGCGGATCTCAGAGCTGCCCTCGGCCGACTTCTCGGAGATGCTGCGCTCGGCGATCAAGGAGGACGAGTGGCTGTTGCTGCTGCATGGCGCCGTGCTCGGCTTCGGCGCTGGGCTCGTCCACCTCGCGATCTTTGGGGTGTAGGTGATCTCAGCGACGGTCTTCGGCTCCGGTTTCGCGGCCGGCGCGGCGGTGATGATCCTCGCCTGGATCGCGAGCCTGGTCCGCCGCGACGCCTCGCTGGCCGACATCGCCTGGGGGCCGGCGCTCGCCGCGATCGCC
>JACCVG010000145.1 GCA_013698335.1 Thermoleophilaceae bacterium | reverse complement strand
TCGCCGGAGCGCTTCGAAGAGCTCTCCGCTGGCAAGACCCTGGACACGGACCTGATCCAGAAAGATGATCTAGTTGAAGCCCTCATCCCCTAATCCGAAACTGTCCACCGGGGCGGGGGAGGTCCAGGCCGAGTCCGACGCCAAGAGCGAGGAGAGCCAGGCAGCCAAGGCCAAAAAGAACGCCAAGAAGCAGCAGAACGAGTCTGCCGAGGCCGACGAGGACGAGGACATCTCGCACCGACCGGGCGGAGCCTCACACAACGGTCCCAAGAACTGACCGAGGAGCGGAGATGGGCGGCGCCGATCGGGGCGTCGCCCGCCTGCCGTCACCGGGCCGGGACTCGGGCCGGAACTGGTGGCGCGGCCAAGGGATCCGATCCTTGCCGGTCGCATTCGTACGATTCGAGCTAAGACCACTACACGAAAGGACCGCACCAACAGGGGCAGGTTACAGTCGGGCCGCTATGGGAGGCAAGACTTGGCGGATCGGCGTGCTGACCGCGGCCCTGTCGGTGGGGGGCTGTGCCGGAATCGGAGAAGCCGGCGGTGCGGCGGGAACCTTCGCTCCGGTGACGACCGAAACGCTGAGCGTCGCGACCGTGCGGGTACCCGAACCCGGGTTCTGGCACGGAACCCCGGAGCGCCCGACCGGCGGCTTCGAATACGGGATCGCGGCCGCCCTTGCCGAGCGCTTTGGGCTGGGAGACCTGGAGGTCATTGAGGTGCCTTTCGACCGGATCGTGACCGGTGACTTCGGGGGCGCGGATCTCGCGCTCGCGGACATCACGGTTACGCCCGAGCGCGCGGAGCGGATCTCCTTCTCGACCCCGTACCTCGCCGCCCCACCCGCGATCCTGGTCCGGGCGGGCGCCGAAGTCGCCGACGTGGCGACCGCGAAGGACCTGAAGTGGGCGGTCGAGCGCGGAACTACGCTCGAAGCCGCGCTTCGAGATCTGGTCGATCCGGGGGAACCCCCGCTCGTGGCGGCCACCGAGACCGAGGTGGTCGAGCGTGTCGACGACGGCCACGTCGACGCCGCGCTGATCGACCTGCCGGTCGCGCTTGGGTACGCGCGCCAATCGGATGGTCGGCTGGCCGTGACGGCGCAGCTTCCGAGCGATGCCGTACTCGCGATCGCGATGCCTCGGGGCTCGGCCAACGTCGAGCCCGTGGATTCCGCACTGCGGGCGCTCTCGTCGCAAGGTGAGATCGCGGCGCTCGCGCGACGATGGCTGGACTCAGACCTCGAGGGCGGACGGGTGCAGCAAGTGCGCGTCCTGCGCACGGGATCATGACTCTGAAGGCTCCGGAGGGAGCGCCGTGGGAGTTCCTGGTGGTCTTCGCGATCCTCTTGCTGGGTCCGGCGGTCATGCAGCGCGCACGGATCCCCGGGATCATCGGTCTGCTGATCGGGGGGTTCGCGATCGGCCCTCACGGCCTCGGATGGATCGCACCCGGGAACACGACGGTGCCAGAGCTGGGACAGCTCGGGCTGCTCTACCTGATGTTCGTGGCCGGCGTCGAGCTCGACCTACGCCTGCTTCGCCTGCACCGCCGATCGGCGGCCACGTTCGGAGTTCTCACCTTCGCGTTGCCGATGGCCGCAGGAACCGGCGTCGGGCTGGCGCTCGGCTGGACTGGCCCGGCAGCGATCCTGCTGGGCTCCCTGCTCGCCTCGCACACCTTGATCGCGTATCCAGCGATCCGCAACGCAGGACTCGCGGGAGACCCGTCTGTGGCAACGGCCGTCGGAGCCACCGTGCTGACCGACACGCTCGCGCTGGTTGTCCTCGCGGGGGTCGCCGGCTCGGTGCAGGGCGGCGGCTCGCCGGCAGAGATCGCGCTGCAGATCGCCCTCGGATTCGCAGCGCTGCTCGCCTGGTGTCTCGTCGTACTTCCACGCGTCGCGAGCTTTGCGTTCCGGAGTCTCGGAAGCGAGCGCCACGTCCGCTATGTCGTCGCACTCACCGCGTTTCTCACCGCCGCCACCGTCGCCGAGGTCTTCGGGATCGAGGGCATCGTGGGCGCGTTCTTCGCGGGGCTGGCGCTTAACCGCTTGGTCCCGAACGAGGGTGCCCTGATGGACCGCATCGACTTCTTCGGCGGCGCGATCTTCATCCCGGTGTTCCTGGTCTCGGTCGGGTTGATCCTCGACCCGTCGGTGATGGTCCAGGGCGACACGCTCGCCCTCGCCGGACTGTTCATCCTCGCCTGCCTGGGCGGCAAGGCTCTGGCGGCCGGCCTCGCGGGACGTCTGCTCGGGTTCCGGCGTCCACAGGTGGGCCTGATCTTTGCCCTCACGACACCGCAGGCAGCGGCGACGCTGGCGGCGACGGTCGTCGGGTTCCAGATCGGCCTGTTCAGCTCGAGCGTGGTCAATGCCGTGCTCGTTCTGATCCTCGCGAGCGTCCTTGCCTCCGGCCTCGCGGCCTCGTGGGCATCCAGCCGCGTCAGCCCGCCTGAGCACTCGGGGCGGCCGCTCGGAGCTCGCGTCGTGGTCGCAACCGCTCGGCCCGACGGGGTAGGTCCGACCATCGAGCTGGCACTCGCGGTGGCCCGACCCGACGGCGGCATCGTCCAACTCGTCCTCGTGGGATCGGAAACCGATCCCCCGCCCGGCCGGGCGTTGCGGCAGCGCCTCGAACAGGCCACTCACAGCGCCGGGGTCGACGGCGAGCCGTCGGTCGTGGTCGACCGCTCGCTGATCCACGGAGCGGTGCATGCCGGTGCGGCGTCGGATGCGACGCTCGTGATCATCCACGGTGGGGGCCAGAGCGCGGAGGCGATCGAAATGGCCGACGGGTCCATCACTCGGGGCGCGGCGCCCGTCGCTCTCGTCAGCGAGTCTCTGCCGGCGCTTCGGTCGTCGCGCGCCAGGCTCGACACGGGCCCCGCGGCATCCGCGCTCGTCGCCGAACTCGCGCGGCGCGCCATTTCCCGCGAGGATCGCGGATCGCGGCCAGGAGGTCCGTCGACCGACGACGAAATCGTGTTCGCGTCTGCCCGCTCGTGGTCGGATGCCGGTATGGCCACGCGTCAGGCTAATGGCGCCGTGGTACTGATCGAGGCGTAGGGGTGAGGCGTGCGCAACTCGGAGAGACCTCTGCCATTACGACGGTTCGATCAAGGCCATGCAAAGAGCGATCAGGGAGTCGATCCGGTCCCGTTTCGAACCCTGTCTCGACGCCAGCCACTGCGGCGCCGCTTCCCGTACGAGGGCGGGTGTCCGGCAAGTGGAACCACTGACGTTCTGCCAGTCGCCTTCGGTTGGCTGGAGCCTGCGAAATGGGTACCTTTCACCTACGGTAATGGCTCGGCTGGGGGCCGAGTCCGGCCCGCGTTCAGCGGTGTGCTGCCGTGCACGCACACCCGCACGGCCAGGTTTCCGTAACGGAGGGTTATCGAGCTCAGGTCGGGAACACGATCGAGGCGATCTGACGGACCACTACTGCTCGCTCGCCGGCTCGGGAACGAGATCGAGCGATTGCTTGCACCACGTCGCGAGCGCATTCCAGCATGGCTTCGGCTTACGAAGGCAGAACCAGATGAAGGCGTTGGCGAAGCTACTTGCCCCGGTTGCGTTCTCCGCCCTGAAGAGCACGAGGCGGCGCTCGAGCTGGTAACCGTAAACGGGGTGGGACAGTGGAGCGGTGAAGTCCTCAGGCGGGTGCACAGCCCTTTGACGAAGTTCGAAGATCTTCGGAAGCATCGCGACTAGCTGCTCTTGGTTGGAGCCGCGGATCTCGAAGGCGTGCTTGAAAGTCTCGATGAGGGTCTTCGGTCGGTTTCGTGACACGGCACGGCGAGCGTCGGGCGCGTGGTGAATCACTGACGCGAAGAAGGCGTCGAGCGCAATTGCGGCCGACGAGATCGTGATCAACGACGCTCGAAACTCTGCCTCTAGTGCCGCTGCGAAGGCTTCGTTCGCGTTCACTCGGTATCCCGGATTCGGCTGCTCCGGCATCACGCCGAGTCTCTCATCACGATCGGCGTGTGGGTCGTTGCCGAGCGCGCACGAGTTCGGTTCAGCTGTGTTCGATCCGTTCATTGCGAAAGAGACTGGCGCGCCGACCATCGCCGGCCACGCGGCACCAAGCCGGTACGTTCCACGCGACTGCATCGGCAACGTTCGCCATTGGACACAGCCAACCTGGACATTTCGACCTGGATTGCACTGGCGTCGGCCGTGGCGTCGGTCGTCGCCGCCGGGTTGTCCTGGCGTCTCTTGTCGGCGGCGCGCCGATCTGCTGCGGCCGCTGAGCGAGAAGCAAGCTCAGCGGAGGCAAGCGCAAAGGCTGCCGAAGCGAGCGCAGGCATCGCACAACAGCAACTGGATCTCGAGCGCAACGAGGCGCGAACGGCGAGAGAGGCAGAACTCGAGCAACGCCGGCCGCAGCTCGACGCCGATCGCGAACGGCCGCCGCCCGGAGAGTTCAACTTGCGTCCGGGCGGCGGGGAGTGGTCCGGCTGGCTCAAGAATCGCGGGCCAACGTCTGCAGTCGTTGATCGCGTGCACCTGCTGGTGTCTGACGAGCGTCTGAGCGGCTCGGTGCGTCGTGGAACGTCGGCGACCGGGGTGGCGACGGTCCTGGGCAACGGCGAAGCGAACCTGGTCTTCGCTGAGACGACACTGATCCGGTCGCTCGCGACTTCGCCGGAGAGTGTCGTGCTCGAGGTTCGTTTCCATCCGGAGGATCGACCGACTGAAGCCTGGTGGCTTCACCTTGAGCTGGCCGTCGTCGAGCGCGGCACGGGCAGGGTCAACTGGGAAGCGGGACCCGCGAGTTACCGGCTTGAAGACTCCCCGGTACTTGAGGCCTGAGTCGTTCGTGAGTAGGTCTAGCCCCGGCGTCCTCGGCGCCGAGCCCGCTTTGTCGCGAGGCGCTTATTCCTGCGCGCCGACGGGCTCAGCTTCTTCCTAGTCCTTTGGGCCCGCCTTGATTCTTCGGCCGTGTGAACCTGGGGCCCGGTGTAGATGGTGAGGCCCGCGTCGTCCAGCCCGTTCTCCATCGGCCAATCAAAGTCCGCGCCTGTAGGCCAGATTCGCTGATCGACGTTTCCAAGTCGAGGATCGCGCTCGAACTCGATTGGAGCTCGCACGAGGTAGTTGTTGACGACCTGGATTGTCAGCTGCTTGATCGTGAAAGTTTGGACGAAGCACACGGGTCGATCGGGCTTACCCAGCAATCGGCACTGGTACTGGCCCTGGCGCGGACCGACATGATGCGCAACGAACACGCTCGTATGCAGGGGTAACAGATCGTGAGACTGGATCTCAAAGAAAGTCTTGCTGGCTACCGCGTACACGTCGGCGAGCTGGCCGCCGGCCACAGTCACAAAGAGGAGACACTTCAAGTAGGCCCAGATCGCAAGAGATCTCTGGGCGCTTGCATCGACCGTCGTTGGCGTACCTAGGATCAGAGGTGTCGCGTACGGCTGCGCTCGGTGTTCGAGGTCACTCATCCAGCCGTTGTTGCACTGTAGGCAAACCCGTTTGAGCGTTGCCGAGAAGGCAGGAGCGTCCCATTCTCTGACTGAGACAGCCTCGGAGCTTTCGATCGAGTGAGGGACCACCATGTCCTTCTCGGTATCGAGGAGGGTCGCTCTCGCCCAGCTCGGCCAGAGATGCTCCTTGGACATCTTCCCGTCGGATCCGCAGAAGACACACGCCATGTCGTCAATGTAGGTCTGCCGTCGGCGGCGCGGCACTCCGGGTTTCGGTCGGAGCGTTAGGCGGGAGCGCCGAGGCGGATACGCCCGTAAAGCGCGTTTAGCGCTGCAAGCGCCGGGGAAAGCCTTGGGTCAGGCGCTCGTCTGTCAGACATCGAAACTTCGGCGGCGCCGACAGCTGCGGCGCCTGCGGAAGCGGCGAAAGGAGAAAACGGGATGAACGCGTTGATTCGGCTGGTCAAGGGCTCGCCCGGACATCCGTCCCACCCTCCCTTGACCGATGTCAGCATCGGTGCCTACACGGTGGGAACGGCGATGCTCGTTCTGGGCGCGCTCGGCATCGAGGAGCGGCAGATGGCCTACGGAGGCCTCCTCGCATTGTCCGGCGGCCTGATCGTCGCGGTACTCACCGCGGTCACGGGGCTCATC
>JACCVG010000138.1 GCA_013698335.1 Thermoleophilaceae bacterium | reverse complement strand
CACGATCGCCCACCTCTCGGTGATCGCGCTGCGCATCAGGCAGCCCGACGCCGAGCGGCCTTTCCGCGGCCCCGGGTCGATCTCCATCGCCGGCCGGTCGATACCCCTCTTCGCGGTGCTCGGAGGGCTCAGCACCGGACTCTCGTTCGTCGTCGTCAACGTGCTCAACACCGAGACGCTGATCGCCGGGGTTGCCTGGATGGTCGCCGGGCTGGCGATCTACGTGTATTACCGACGCAATCAGGGGCTGGCGCTCACAGCCACCCACACGATCGCGTTTGATGCGCCGATCGTCGAACGCGAGGTCGAGTACGAGTCGGTGCTGGTCGTCTTCGAGGATGGCGTCTACTCGCGCGAGGTCGTGGCGACGGCAGCCAAGCTCGCGGCCAAGCGGCGCCGGGGAATCCATGTGCTGGTGACGATTACCGTCCCGGCAAACGCGCCGATCACGGCCGAGTTGCCCGAGCAGGAATCGCGCGCCCAGTCCGCGATCGATTCCGCCAAGGTGTTGATCGGCCGGCGGCTGACCGGTCACTACGAGAAGGTCCGCGCCGGAGAGGCCGGTCGCCGGATCGTGCAGGAAGCCCGTGAGATCAACGCGCGGGCGATCGTCATGGCGATGCCCGAGCGACGCACCGGCAGTTCGCTGTTCGGCCGAGCGATCGAAACCGTCCTCGAGGAGCGCCCCTGCCGGGTGATCATCGAGTCGCAGCCGGTCAAGGACGAGCATGGTCTCGTCGCCGCGGGGGTGCGGGCATGACCGGGCGTGCGTATCGCTCGGCAGCGCTGATCCTCTCGGCGCTGCTGGTGATCCTGGGGGGCGCGATCATCGTTCGGACGATCCTGCTTGGCGGCGAGATCCTCTCGTTCGGCCTGATCTTCGGCGTGCTTGTCACGGCGCTCGGCCTGGGCCGGATCTATATCGCCTACAGGAGCGCGCAGCCTCGATGAGGCTCCCGTCAGGACTCAACCGGGTCGGCGGCAGCGACGCCCGGCCGCCCGGCCCGCGCTTCAGCCGTGTGCTCGGGGTCCCGGCGCTGATAGCGATCCTGCTGAGCGCGGTCGGCGGGTCGATCCTCTACGGGCTCGGGGTGGTCGCCGGGAGCGCGCTCGCCCTGACGCCGGCCGCCTTCTTGATCGCCGGTCTGGCGTTCGTGTTGGCCGCCGCGGTCTACTCGGAGGGCAACTCGCTCCATCCCGAGCGCGGCGGCGCTTCGATGTTCGCCCGCTACGCGCTGGACGAGTTCTGGAGCTTCGTCGCCGGCTGGGCGATCCTGCTCGACTACCTGATCGTGATGGCGTTGGCGGTCTTCGCCGCTACCCATTATCTGACGGCTTTCTTTCCGGCGGCCGGGGAGTGGCCCGGTGAGGCACTGGTCGCCCTGGCGATCGTCGGCTTCGTGGCCTGGTCGAACATCCGCGGGATGTCCGCGCTGCGGCTCAACCGGCTGCTGCGGGCCGGCGTCGCGAACTTCTCCCTCCTGATCGTGATCGTGATCCTCGGGCTGCTGACCCTCGGCGACCCGCTGATGGTGTTGCGCTCGGTCGAGTTCGGCGGCTGGCCGGGCGCCGAGGACCTGATCTTCGCGACCGTGATCGCCGCCGCCGCGCTGACCGGGATCGAATCGGCCTCCGGGCTGGCGGGGGAGTTGAGGGTCGGGCGCGGCGGGCTGCGGCGCGTCGTGCTCCTGACGCTGCTGATCGTCCCCGCAACACTGGTCGGCGTCTCGATCGTCGGCCTGATGGCGTTTCCGGTCGTTGACGGGAACACGCTGCTGGCGACGAGGTGGGTCGACGCGCCGTTGCTTGGCGTGGCTTCGGCTTTCGAGCCGGCCGGGCTGCGCGCGGCGCTTACCGCCGGTGTCGGTGCGATCGGCGTGATCGTCCTGGTCCTCGCGGCGAACGGCAACATGCTCGGGCTGTCCCGGCTCGGCTACTCGCTGGCGACCAACCGCCAAATTCCGAGCGACCTCGGGCGGTTGCATCCCGAGCGCGCAACCCCGTTCGTCCTGATCGCGATCGCCGCGACGATCGTCTTCGGGCTGACGCTGTCCTCCGACATCGACTTCCTCGCCGGGCTGTTCGCGTTCGGGGCGACGCTAGCGTTCACGATTGCGCAGATCTCGGTGGTCGTGCTCCGTTTTCGAGAGCCCGACCGGCCGAGGCCGTTCCGGATCCGGCCGTCGATCGACGTCGGTCGCGGATCGATCCCGATCCCGGCGCTGCTCGGGGCCGTCGCCGGTCTGGCCGCCTGGATAAGCGTGGTCGTTTACCACGAGGGCGCCCGGCTCGCCGGCAGCGCCTGGTTGTTGGGAGGGGTCCTGATGTACGTGATCTACCGAACGGCTCAGGGCAAGTCGCTGCGCAAACGGTTCGTGATCCCCGAGCAGTCGCTGCGCGACGATTCGGACCTCGCGTACGGCAGCATCCTCGTGCCGGTCTTTGGGCGCGAGCTCGACGACGACATCGTCGGCACCGCGGGGCGGCTCGCGGCCGAGGAGGCCGAGGACGACGAAGTCATCATCGACGCGATCTACGTGATCGAGATCCCGATGTCGCTGCCGATCGACGCGCGGATCCCCGATGAGCGGGTGCGGGTCGCCCGCCGAGCGCTGACGCGCGCGAAGGAGGTCGGCGAGGAGTACGAGGGGGTGCTCGTGGAGACCGCGACCGTGCGCGGCCGGAACGCCGGGCAGACGATCGTGTTCGAGGCGCGACGGCGTGGGGTGGAGGTGATCGTCCTGGCCGCCGAGGATCCGACTCGGACACGCGGAGGATCGCTGCTGGGGGGCAGCGGAGCACCGCGTGACCGCGTCGTCGGCCAGGTGACCCAATACGTGATCGACAAGGCGCCTTGCCGCGTCGTCCTGACGGCCCCCCCGAGCGGCGAGGACACGATTCGCGAGGGCGTCGCACCCGACTGAGATCGCCCCGTGGAGGGTGATGGTTAGAGTGCCGGGAATGTTCGTTCTCATCGTCGGCGCGGGGCGCGTCGGCTCAGCCATTGCAAAGGGAATGCTGTCCGAGGGACACGAAGTCTCCGTGCTCGACGAGGACCCCGAGGCGATCGCGCTGCTCGAGCGCGGTCAGGACAGCGGCTGGGAGGACATGGGCGGTCAGTTCACGGTCGGCACGGCGCTCGAGATCGACGCGCTGCTGGCCGCGGGCATCGATCGCGCCGATGCGTTCGTCGCCTCGACCGATGGCGACAACACGAACCTGATCATCGCGCAGATCGCCAAGAAGCGGTTCGACATCGAGAAGGTGGTCGTACGGGTGCTCGATCCGCTGCGCGCCGCCTGGTACCGGGAGCAAGGGCTTCACACCGTCTGCCCGACTCAGGTCGCGATCGAGATGCTCGAGGCCGCCGTCCGCGAAGAGGTCGCCTGATGTACGTCGTCGTCGTCGGTGGCGGCAAGGTTGGCTGGAACCTCGCGCGCGAGTTGATCGACAAGGGGCACGAGCTGACCCTGATCGAGGCCAATCAGCGGCGCTACGCGACGGTCGAGGACGCCCTCGAGCACCGCGTCCACTACGGCGACGGCTCCGAGCTCTGGGTGCTCGAGCGCGCCGGGATCGAGCGAGCCGAGATGGTGATCGCCGTGACCGGCGACGACGAGGACAACCTGCTGATCTGCCAGGTCGCGCGCGAGAAGTACGGCGTCGAGCGCGTGATTGCCCGCTGCAACAACCCGCGTAACCTGCCGCACTTCGACCTGCTCGGCGCCAAGCCCGCGGTCTCGGCGACTGATCTGATCCTCCGGCTGATCGAGCACGAGGTCCCCCAGTACGGGATGATCCACCTGCTCGACCTGCCCGAGCAGGAGCTTGAGATCGTCGAGCTCGAGGTCGTGCCGGGCGCGCCGGCTGCGGGGATCGAAGTTCGGCAGCTCGGGCTGCCCGACGGTGCCCTGCTGATCTCGATCGTCCGGGAGAATCGCGGTTTCGTCCCACGTGCCGACTCGACGGTCGAGGCCGGCGACAAGGTGCTCGTGATGCTCGAGATGGGGCTCGAGGAGGAGATCAACAAGCGGTTCGCCGAGGCCGTAGCCGTTGGCTGATCGCTCGGTCGACCATCTGCTGATCGGCGGGTTCGCCGCCGGACACTGTGCCAAGAAGCTTCGCGAGGAGGGGGCGGAGGGCTCGATCCTGCTCGTCGCACGCGAGGCCGATGCGCCGTACGAGCGGCCACCGCTATCGAAGGAGTACCTGCGCGGTGACGCCGCCCGCGAGGATGCGCTGGTCGTTCCGGCGGGCTGGTGGGAGGAGAATGACGTCGAGTTGCTGACCCGGACGAGCGCGATGAAGCTCGACCTCGAGGCGCGCTCCGTGAAGCTCTCCACCAAGGAGGAGGTCGGCTTCGACAAGCTGCTGATCGCGACCGGCGCGAACGTGCGGAGGCTGCGCGTCGACGGGTCGGACCTCGAGGGGATCCACTACCTGCGTGCCTTCGGCAACGCCGATGCGATCCGCGAGGACATCGCCGGGTGTGAGCGAATTGTGCTGATCGGCGGGAGCTACATCGGCGCTGAAGTCGCTGCGTCGCTGACCGAGCTCGGCAAGCGCTGCACGATCCTGATGCAGGAGGAAACCGTTCTGGAACGGTCCTTCGGGCCCGAGGTCGGCCGCTTCTTCCGGGGCGTGCTCGAGGACCACGGCGTGGTCGTCCGCGGCGGGGACGAGCTCGGGAGCTTCGAGGGCGAAGACGGGCGCGTCGCCTCGGTGATCAGCGGCTCGGGCGAGCGGATCGAGTGCGACTGCGTTGTGATCGGCGCGGGAGTGATGCCTGACGTGATGCTCGCGAAGGCCGCCGGCCTCGAGATCGGCGAGAGCGGGGGAGTGCTGGCTTCGAAGTCGCTCGAGAGCTCGGCGCCCGGCGTGTTCGTGGCCGGTGACATGGCCGAGTTCGACTCGGTCGTCCACGGTCGATCGCTGCGCAAGGAGCACTGGGACGTCGCGCGCGGGCACGGCGAGACCGCTGCCCTGGCGATGCTCGGCCGCGATTCCGCCCACGACGACGTGCCCTACTTCTTCTCCGACCTCGCCGACTGGGTCTCGCTCGAGTACGTCGGCGACGGCTCCGGCGACGGCGTGATCCGCGGCTCGCTCGAGGACGGCGAGTTCTCGGTCTTCTATCTGGACGACGGCGGTCGCCTCAGCGCGGCGCTGTCGGTCGGGCGCTCCGACGACCTCGAGCACGCCCGCCGAATGATCCGCGCGGGTGCGACTCCCTCGCGCGAGGCTCTGGCCGATCCCTCGGCCGATCTCGCCGAACTCTAAGGCGGCCGACACGAGAATCGCAGGGCGGGGTTGGATATCCTGCCGCCGACCCTTGCGGGGTCGTCTAATGGTAAGACGCGGCCCTCTGGAGGCCGTTATCGGGGTTCGAATCCCTGCCCCGCAGCTACTGCCGGAGCGCTCGTCACCTCGGCCCGATTTCAGGCCACGTTCCGGTCCCAGTCCCGATACAGCGCGGCGTATGCCCCATCGGCCGCGACTAGTTCGTCGTGGGTGCCCTGTTCGACGATCTGGCCACCCTCGATCACGAGGATCCGGCCGGCGCGCCTGATCGTCGAGAGCCGATGGGCGATCACGATCGCGGTCCGGCCCGCGAGCAAGCGACGAAGCCCTTGCTCGATCCGCGCCTCCGTCTGGACATCAACGTTGGAGGTCGCCTCGTCGAGGATCAGCAGCCGCGGCTCTGCGATCGCCGCGCGCGCGAAGGCCAGCAGCTGACGCTGGCCGGCCGAGAGGTGGCCGCCGCGCTCACCGACCTCGGTGTCGTAGCCGCCCGGCAGCGCCTCGATGAACTGATCGGCGCCGACCGCCGCAGCCGCGGCGGTGATCTCCTCGGGCGTTGCGTCTACCCGCCCGAAGCCGATGTTCTCGCCGATCGTCCCCGAGAAAAGGTACCCCTCCTGGGGGACGACACCGAGCTGCGAGCGGAGCGATCGCTCGGTCACCGAGCGCAAGTCGTGGCCGTCGATCAGCACCCGACCCACCGTCGGATCGTAGAACCGCGCGACGAGCTTGGCGAGCGTCGACTTGCCGGCGCCGGTCGGCCCGACGAGCGCGACCGTCTGTCCCGGGGGAACTACGAGATCGACATCGCGCAGGGCGAGCCTGTCGCTCGCGGCACCCCCGTAGGAGAACGACACGTCTTCGAAGCGGATCTCCCCGCGCACGGTCTCGAGCTCGACGGCGTCGGGGGCGTCGGTCAGATCGGGCTCCTCGTCGAGCAGTTCGAACACCTTGTCGAGCGCAGCCATTCCAGACTGGTAGGTCGTGTAGAGCTGGGAGAGCTGCTGGATCGGGTCGAAGAAGCTCTGCAGGTAGAAGACGAACGTGACCAGCACTCCGATGCTCACCCCGGTCGAGGCTTGGCCGTCGAGCACCTGAGCACCGCCGTAGAGGAGGATCGCCGCCGTCGCGAACGCCGACAGGAACTCGACGCTCGGGAAGTACACCGCGTTTAGGTGGACGGTGCGCATGTTGGCCTCTCGGTTGGCCTCGTTGAGGTCTGCGAACTCGCTGACGTGACGTTCTTCCTGGCCGAACGCACGGACGATCCGGATGCCCGAGAGCGACTCCTGGAGGTAAGCCGTCACGAGCGCGATCCGCTCCCGGGTCTGGCGGTACGCATCGGCCGAGACGATCCTGAAGACGACGCTTCCGATCAGCAGGACGGGGAACACGAGGAATGTGATCAGTGCGAGCTCGAGGTCTAGGAACAAGAGGATCGCCGCGGTTCCCAGCAGCGTCAGCCCGGCCGAGAAGAGGGTCACGATCCCGTCGGTCACCAGTTGGTCGAGCGCCTGCACGTCGTTGGTCAGCCGCGAGATCAGAACCCCGGCGCGGTTGCGAGAGTAGAAGCCGATCGAGAGCCGCTGGAGGTGGGCGAAGATCCGCAGCCGGAGGTCCTGCAGCGCGCGCTGTCCCACCCAGCTGACGAGGTATGTCTGCGCGGCCGAGGCGAGGGCGTTGATGAGCGCTGCGCCGACGAAGGCGATCGCGATGACCACGAGCACGTCTGGGTTGCCCGCAGTGATTCCGTCGTCGACGGCTCGGCCCGCGAGGTACGGGGGCGCCAGCGCCGCCGCAGTCGCGGCGGTCAGCGCGAGGAACATCAGGATCACCCGGCCGCGGTAGGGCCGCAGCAGCTCGAGCAGGCCGCGAACCTTCCGGCCGCGGTCCTCGGGGCCGCGCAGGGTGCTCCAGACCCCCGTGGCCCGGCGCCTGATCGCCGCAGCGGTCATAGCCCGACCATCTCTCGCCGCGGCTCATCGGCGACGCCGACGCATTCCTCGGGCTCCCCCTGCTCGGCGATCTGGCGGTAGATCTGCGAGGCGGTGAGCAACTCGTCGTGGGTGCCGCGCGCGGCGATCGTCCCACCCTCGATCACGACGATTTCGTCGGCGAGGCGGATCGTCGAGAGCCGGTGGCCGATGATCAGCGTCGTACGGCCGCGCATCACGCCCGAGAGCGCGCTCAGGATCTCCTGCTCCTTGGTCGAGTCGACGCTCGAGGTGGCATCGTCGAGGATCAGGATGCGGGCGTCCTTGATCAGCGCCCGTGCAATCGCGACCCGCTGTCGCTGACCTCCCGAGAGCGTCAGGCCCCGATCTCCAACACGGGTTGCGTAGCCGTCGGGCAGCCGTTCGATGAACTCGTGCGCGCCGGCACGGCGGGCCGCGTCGGCGACCTCGGCATCGGTCGCATCCGGGCGGGAGTAGGCGATGTTGTCGCGGACGCTCGCCGAGAAGAGGAACGCGTCGTCCGAGACCAGGGCGACTTGGTCGCGCAGCTCTTCGAGGTCGAGCTCGCGCACGTCGACGCCGTCGACCGACACGGTGCCCGCGGTCGGGTCATAGAGGCGCGGCACGAGGCCGACCAGCGTCGTCTTGCCCGATCCGGTGGCTCCCACCAGTGCGACCGTGCTTCCGGCCCCGACGTCGAGATCGACCCCGTGGAGAATCGCAGCGCCGCCTTGATAGGCGGCGCTGACCCCCCGGAGGGCGATCGCACCGCCGCCGTCAGGCAGCGGCCTGGCGTCGGGCGGGCTCGCGAGCTTCGGCTCGCGATCGAGGATCTCGAACATCCGGTTGCCCGATGCGACCGCGCGTTGGGCCATCCCGAGCGAGACCCCGAGGGTCCTCAGCGGTCCGACCAGCATCAGCACGTAGCCGTAGAAGGCCACGAAGTCGCCGAGGTCGATCTTGCCGGCGAAGTACTGCTGGCCCCCGACGAGCAGGATCGCGGCGAGGCCGAGCTGGGGGAGGAATCCGATCAGCGGGTTGAAAAGCGCGCGGATCCTGGTCGCGATCATCGACTGAGAGAACACACGCGCGACCCGTCCGGAGAACCGCTCGTACTGCCGCGGCTCCTGTGCGAAGGCCTTGACGACACGGACCCCGGAGACGTTCTCCTCGGCCTCGGCGGTCAGCTCGGCGATCCGCTGTTGGACCTCCTGCGAAGCGGGCCGGTTGAGCTTGCCGTAGCGCGCGGCGGCCCAGACGACGAACGGGACGGGCGCGAGCGCGACGGCGGCGAGCTCGGCGTTGACCACGAGCATCACTGTCGCCGCGCCGAGCACGCTGAGCAGCGACTGTGCGATGAAGATCAGCCCATAGCCGAGAAAGAAGCGCACCGACTGCAGATCGACGGTCGCGCGCGACATCAGCTGGCCGGTCTGCTGTCCGTCGAAGAAGCCGAGCTCGAGCGATTGGAGGTGACCGTACATCCGGTTGCGCAGGTCGAACTCGACCGCGAGCGAGACGCGCCCCGCCACCTCTCGCCGCAGGAAGCTGAACAGCAAGCGTGCCACCGAGGCGCCGAGGATCGCCCAGATTAACGGCATCAGGTCGGCGTTGCCGTCCTCGATGCGGTTCACGGTCGCGCCGATCAGCGCCGGGAGTGCGACGCCCATTCCGGTGGCCACGGCCGCGAGCCCGAATGACGCGCCGACGCCCGGTTTGTAGGGGCCGAGGAAACTCAGCAATCTCCAAAAGACTCGCATTCAGCCCAATACTTTACTTCATGAAGTATTGGCCAGCAGCTCGACGATCGTGTCGCGGCGATAGTCGAAGATCCGCTCGAGATCACGCCTCACGAGCATCCGGTGCCCGATCTCTCCCAGAGGGCCGAGCGGCAACCGATAGCGGACGAGATCGCGCATCTCGGTGCGGCCTTCGCGCTCACGAAAGGTGTGCGTGTGGTGCCACAACACGTAGGGGCCGCGGATCTGGCGGTCGACGAACCGCTCCGTCGGACGCCACTCCTCGATCCGTGTCCGCCAGCGGATCGGGATCCCGTGTAGACGTAGGCGGTACTCGATCAACGCGCCCTCGGCCATCTCGGTTTCGCCCGTCCCGACGATCCGGAAGTGCAGCCACGGAGGGGTCAGCGCCTCGAGGTTGGAGGCGTCGGCGAAGAAGGCGAACGCCTGCTCGATGGCGGTCGGCAGGATTTGCTCGCGCTCCAGGACGTGGTCCGCCATCTGCAATCAACCTAGCCATCCCGCCGCGCGGCTCCCCGCCGATCGTTACCGTGGCCGCGATGCCTCGCCCCGGCCTCCCCCTTTACGCGGTTTGCGCCGTGATCGTCCTCGTCGCCGGAGGCGTCGCGTTCGCGCTCGCCGATCAGAGTGCCCAGACGCTGCGGACCCTCGCCGGGATCCTCTTCTGGGGCGCGGGG
Source organism: Thermoleophilaceae bacterium (assembly GCA_013698335.1). Lineage (GTDB taxonomy): Bacteria > Actinomycetota > Thermoleophilia > Solirubrobacterales > Thermoleophilaceae > JACCVG01. The sequence continues at coordinate 1,159 of JACCVG010000138.1, read as the reverse complement.
GTGTCGCTGATCGCGATCGGCGTCATCGCGCTCGGCCGCCGGTTCGGTTAGTAGCTCCGGGTGGACTCGAACCACCGACCTCACGATTATGAGACTCATTGCCGCTCTGCGGCTAGTTGTGGTGGGTAGCCCGTTTCCGTTCTGTGAGCGGGCTTAGGCCACGTCGACCACTTCGGCGTCTGCGGCTGTTTGTGGACCGTCTGCTGCCACCGGGTTATCACCCACCCCGTCGAGGAAGTCCGGATCGCCGAGCGTTTCTTCGACCAGGTGGATGTAGGTCCGCAGGGTGAATGACGCGTCCGCGTGGCCGAGAAACCGCGACACCTTGAGCACGTCCCATCCGGCCTCGAACAGCAGTGACGCGCACGTATGCCGCAGCGTGTGGAAGGTCGCCCACTCGAGGCCCGACGCCTCACGCGCCGGCTGTAGGACGCGATCGTGCATGTTCGAGTAGTCGAGCCGCCGTCCGATCTCGCTCGTGAAGATCGGCCGGCTCTCGGGCTCGTCGGCGCCGAGCTGCCACAGACGAGCAGCCATCGCACCGGCTAGCGGCAGTGTCCGCGCGCCGTTCTCCGACTTGAGCGTCTCGTCGAGGTCACCGCGCACGAACTGCCGGCGAATGTGGAGGTGGGAGCGACCCTCCGCGCGGTAGTCCAGGTCGCGCCACTCGAGCCCCGCGGCCTCGCTGAATCGCAGGCCCGTGTGCGCGAGCAGCTCGAACAGCAGCCGCCACTCCTTCGGCACGGCCTCGAGCAGTCGGTACAGCTCGACTCGCGTCAGAGCCCGCACCTGCCGCGGCGGCTTCTTTCGAGCGGTCCCGATCCGAACGCCCGTCGCGGGATTCACGCGCAGTGCCCCATCCTCGACGGCCGTAGAGAGCAGCGCCTTCACGGGTGCGAGTGCGGCACGGATCGACGGCGGCTCGAGCCCCTTGTCGCTGAGCTTGGCGATGAATGCGCGGACCGCCGGAGGGTCGATGTCGGCGAGCCGGTACCCCGCAAAGAACGGGATCGCGTGCAGCTCGAGCACGCGGCGGTAGCTCTCCCTCGTGCGCTCCTTTAGCCCCCGTTGCGTCCGGCCGCTGTAGCTAGCAATCCACGCCCGCGCGTAATCGTCGAAGTGCGCCCGCGTGACCGGCGCGCGTTGTCCGGCCTGGAGA
>JACCVG010000111.1 GCA_013698335.1 Thermoleophilaceae bacterium | reverse complement strand
CCGATGAGCACGTGATCTCGGTCGTGGCGCGTCGAGGGCTTGGACGGGCTAGCGGGCTTCGAGTGAACGCTCAGCGAGCCGGGGTCTGGACGATCCGGGATGGCAAGGTCGTCCGGGTGGTGTGGTTTCCGAGCAGGGCCGAGGCCCTCGAAGCCGCGGGCGTGACGGAGTAGACGATGTCTCAGGAGAACGTGGAGATCGTGCGGTTGATGTACGACGCATGGCACCGAGGCGATTTCGAGACCTCCCTCTCTTACTTCGACCCGGAGGTCGAATGGATCGAGCCCCCTGACAACCCCGGCGGCAGGACGCGGCACGGGCACGAGGGCGTGGCGGGAGCGGTGAGCACTTGGACGGGGGTCTTCGACGACTACCGCTACGAGGTCCGTGAGTTGATCGACCTCGGTGACAAGGTGCTCCTCACGGCGTGGCATAGCGGGCGCGGCAAAACGAGCGGGGCTCCCGTCTCGGAGGAGAACTTCTGCGTCTTCACGCTTCGAGACGGGAGGATCGTCAAGCAAGAGATGTTTCGACAACGCTCCCAAGCCCTCGAAGCCGTGGGCCTGTCGGAGTAGCGCGACGTCGCGGTGGCCGCGTAAGGGCGTGGAGGATCAATCCCTATCTCCGGGTCAAGATCGCGCTGCGGGGCCGTTGTAGCCGTACACAAGACTCCTGCTGCCGCGATACTGGGCAGACGATGTCTCAGGAGAACGTGGAGAGTCTGCGACGGGCCTATGACGCGCTGAATGGGGGAAATGCGGAGCCCCTGATCGCCGGAAGCCACAGAGATATGGAGTTCGTCTCGATCTTGAGTGGCGTCGAGGGTGAGAGCGGAATCTTTCGGGGCCATGCCGGAATCCGGGCCTACTTGGCCAACCTTCCCGAGGTCTGGTCGAGTTGGAGGTGGGATGTACTGGAGCTGACCGCCCTCGACGACCAGCGAGTCCTGGTGGTTGTGGACTTTCATGCCGTGGGAGTGGATAGCCACGTGCCGGTAACCGCACAGCTGGCGGTGATCTACCAGTTCGTCGGCGGATTGGTCAGCCGGGCCGCTGCCTACGCGAACCGTGAAGCCGCCCTCGAAGCCGTGGGCCTGTCGGAGTAGCGATGTCTCAGGACAACGTGGAGATCGTGCGGCGGATCTACGCAGGATGGACGCGGGGCGACTATCAAGTCGAAGCGAGCGTCTTCGACCCGCATGTCGAGTACAGGCAGGACTTCGGGCCCGACTTCGTGGAGGTTCGGGGGAGTCCGGCCATGGCACGCACTTGGGGCGAGTACCTCCGCCAATGGGACAGCTTGGCGCACGGTGAGATCGATGAACTGATCGACGAGGGGGACACGGTCGTCGCCGTCAGCCCGCTGCGGGGGCGCGGGAAGCAAAGCCAAGTCACGGTTGAGGTGTCGGACGCCGCCGTCGCCTTCGTTTTCCTTGACAGCCGCATTGTGAGAGTCGTGGCTACGGACAACCGAAGAAAGACCCTCGAAGCCGTGGGCCTATTGGAGTAGCGCGACCTTGTCGCGGGGGCCGCGTAAGGCCCCGACGGGCGAAGCGGACCTCCGGCCATGTTCAGGTTACGAGCCCGTTGTAGCCGTACACAAGACTTCTGCCGCGATACTGCGCGGACGATGTCGCAGGAGAACGTGGAGATAGTGCGGCTGGTCTACGAGGCGATAGATCGCTCCGACGCTGAAACGGTCCTCGCGCTGTAAGACCCAAACGTCGAGTGGGACTTCTCGCGTAGCCCGTGGCGGTCTCTGTTCAACCAAGACGTGTATCGCGGGCACGACGACATTCGAAACTTCATCCGCGAGCGATACGACGTCTGGGAGACTGTCGACGACGAGTTGAAGGAGCTCATCGACGCCGACGACGAGCACGTAGTTTCGATCCTCGTGACGCGAGCCCGTGGTCGCATGAGCGGAGTCGAGGTCGAGAGAACCCACGCGGGGGTTTGGACCATCCGAGCAGGGAAGATTGTGCGCGTGATGTGGTTCTCATCCCGCGAAGACGCCCTCGAAGCCGTGGGCCCCTCGGAGTAGGCGATGTCTCAGGAGAACGTGGACCTGATTACGACGGTTCAACTAGGACCCGACGCGGATGTGGTCGCCTTGATCCGCGACGAGTCCACAAACGGATCGCGGGCTGCTTCCTCGATGGCAACCTCGAATTCCTCTCCATCCGTGTTCGAGGTTCAGTATTGAACCCAGGTCAAAGGTTTCCTCGGACGGCGAGTACCAGTCTCAGCGGCACTTCCGACGGCACACGCACGCGTCTGACCTGTCTGACCCGTTCAACGCAAGCGCGATTACGAAGCGTGCGGATCGAGCCTGGAGGGAGGCTGGACTCAAGCGGATCACCCTGCACGAATGCCGACACACATTCGCGTCGCTGATGATCGCGGCGGGCGTGAACGTGAAGGCGCTCTCTACCTATATGGGCCACGCAAACATCTCGATCACGCTTGATCGCTACGGGCACCTGATGCCAGGCAATGAGCAGCAGGCTGCAGGTCTCTTAGACGACTACCTGAGCACGTCCCTACGGGCGGTCTGAAACGGCTCAGGCAGTCCAATCCACACCCGAACTAGAAGCTGACTGGCGCGTCTACTGGCGCATTGGCTAGCTGGGCTGCCCACACGCCCAGCTGCAGAGCCAAACGCGCCCGGCTGGATTCGAACCAGCGACTTCTGCCTCCGGAGGGCAGCGCTCTATCCACTGAGCTACGGGCGCGGGGCGCTAGCCAGTCTAGTTCCGCCGGCGCCGGAGAGGGGTGAGGCGCGCGAACCGGTGAATATGTGCTGATGGAACTCGAGGTTCTCTTTCTCGGCACTGGCGGGTCGGCGCCCACTGCGCGCCGCGGCCTCCCGGCGATCATGGTTACGCGCGGCGGAGACCGGATGTTGTTTGACTGCGGTGAGGGGACCCAGCGCCAACTGCTGCGCTCGGTCGGCCTCGTGGACCTGCCGGAGATCTACGTCACCCATTTTCATGGCGACCACATCCTCGGAATCCCTGGGATGCTCAAGAGCTTCGCGCTCCGCGGGCGCGAAGCCCCACTCAGGATCTACGGTCCGCGCGGGCTCGACGCGCTCTGGCGCGCCGCGCTCGGACCGCTCGTCGGGCGATTGCCTTATCAGCTGGAGCTGATCGAGCTCGAGCCAAACGAGGAGCTCGGTCGCGACGACTACGCGATCACTCCGTTCCGCGTCGACCACGGCGGCGGCGACGCGTATGGCTACGCGATCGTCGAGCGGCCCCGGCCGGGGCGCTTCGACGAAGCGCGGGCGATCGAGCTCGGCGTAGCGCCCGGCCCGGACTTCGGGCGACTGCATCGCGGGGAGACCGTCCCGGGTGCGACCGGACCGGTCAGCCCCGCCGGGGTCGTGGGCGCCGAGCGTCCCGGCCGCAAGGTCGTGCTGGCGGGTGACTGCGCCCCCTCGGAGTCGACCGTTATCGCCGCCGATGGGGCCGACCTGCTCGTCCACGAGGCCTCGTTCATCCGCGAGGAAAGCGGCCGCGCCGGCGAGACCGGTCACTCGACCGCAGCCGGGGCGGCGGAGCTGGCCGCGCGGGCCGGCGTCAAGCTGCTCGCGTTGGTGCACATATCTCCACGCTACGGCGGAGGTGAGCTGCGGGCTGAGGCGCGGGAGGTGTTTTCGCCAACGATCGTCCCGCGCGACCTCGACCGCGTGCAGATCCCGTTCGCCGAGCGGGGGGATCCGGTTCACGTCAAGGTCGAGGGCGAAGCTCGCGAAGGGCCTACGGTGGCGCCCCGTCTAGGGTGAACCGATGTCCGCTGCTCCCCGTTCCCGTCCCCAGACCGACAGCTGGATTCATGCGCTCCGGGTGGAGATCGCCGAGAACCCGCTCTGGTACCACACGCTCGAACTGGCTCCCGACGTCGTCACGCCCGGCTGGTTCGACCTGCGGGGAATCGCCGACCGGCTGCCGTGGCCCGATCTCAGAGGCAAGCGCTGCCTCGACATCGGTACCTACGATGGTTTCTACGCGTTCGAGATGGAGAAGCGCGGCGCCGCGGAGGTGATCGCGACCGATCTCAGCGACAACAGCCAGTGGGATTGGCCCTTTGACGCCCGCGCCCGCGGAACGGAGTTCCTCGACCAGGTCGCAGGTCCCGAGAAGGGCCTCGGTTTCAGGATCGCCAAGCGTGCGCTCGGCTCCGTCGTCGAGCGTCGGGAGCTCAGCGTCTACGACCTGTCGCCGGCGGCGGTCGGGCAGTTTGACTTCGTCGTCTGCGGGGCGCTGCTACTGCACCTGCGCGACCCGCTGCGCGCACTGGACGCCGTGCACTCGATCTGCACTGGCGAGTTCATGTCGGTGGAGCAACTCGACCTGCCGCTCAGCGTGAGGATCCGGCGGACCCCGGTGCTCCGCCTCGACGGCTCCCACCATCACGGGCAGTGGTTCATCCCGAATCTGGCGGGCCACCGCCGGATGCTCTTCTCGGCCGGGTTCGATATCGATCAAACGCTGCGGCCGCTGTCCGTCGACTACGGCGCCGGACACCCGGAGCGGCCCGCGGGCGCGCGGAAGATCCGAGAACGGCTGCTGACGAGGATCGTGACGGGTGGTAGTGGGTTCGCCTACTCGACAGCCCTCTGCCGGCCGCGCGGTTGACCGAGTCGGCGGAGTAACCCCTGCCGTCGTGGGACGGCGACGTCCCCGATTCGCTCCCGGACGAAGTCCTCGAGGTAGGCGTCCAGGGTCGGAGCGTCGAGCAGGACTCGCTCGCGGACGTCGAACCGGTCCCGCCACCAGAGCTGCTGGACCCGCTGCTCGGGAGTGAGCCGCTGGGCGATCCCGGCCGGGAAGTGGGCGCGGCCGCGCGCGTGGACGACGGCGCTCTTGTGAACGAACTCGATCTCCCGCGGGCCGACATCGATCAACCAGCGGTGGTGGCTCCAGCCACTCCACGGGCCGTGCACCCCGATCGACTGCTCCTCGAGCCGCGACGGCACCTCGATGTAGCCCGCTTTGCCGATGCGCATCATCTCCGTGCAGACCCAGATCGGATCCCGGACGTCCTCGAGCGTGTGTGAGCAGACTACGAATCCGATCGAGTCTCGCTCGAACGGGAGCGGTTCGCGGTCGCAAACGTCGCGCGCTATCCACGTCGCCTCGGTGAAGCGCTCGCCGGCGACGACATGACGCGAGGCGAACGGCAGGATGTCGATGACCCAGTCGGCGCGCGCGAACGGGGCCGCCCCGCCGCCGATGTCGAGTACGACATCGCTGTCGCGGAGCGAGTCCAGGATGCGGGCGGAACTCGAAGGCAGCACAGGCGGGCCAGCGTACCGCCAACGCGGGGCCAGCGCCTACGCTGTGGCCGTGGCGAGCAAACTCTCCCGTCCGGAACTCGCGGTCGTGGTCGCGACCCACGACCGCCCGGCGCGCCTGGCGCGGCTGCTAGACGCGCTCGCCGGCCAGACGATCGACGCTGAGCTGTTCGAGGTGGTGGTCGCCCACCATGGGGACGCGGCGACCCTCGCCCTGATCGAAGGGCACCCGCTTCAGACCGCCGGCCGGCTGCGCCAGGTGGATGTCGGGCAGACCAACCGCGGACCGGCGGCCAAGCGAAACGCCGGCTGGCGCGCAGCGCGCGCGAGCACGATCGCGTTTACGGATGACGACTGCCGGCCCCCGCCCGGCTGGCTCGAGTCCCTCCTGGCGGCGGTTCGACGCGATCGGGGCGCGATCGTCCAGGGTGCGACTCGGCCGGACCCGGAAGAGGCCGGGATCCTCGATCGCTCGCCGCGCGCACGGACGCTGTCGGTCGAGCCCCCGACGGCCTGGGGTCAGACGGCGAACATCGCGTATCCGCAGTCGCTGCTCGCACGGCTCGGCGGATTCGACGAGGACTTCCGCGACCCGGGCGGCGAGGACGCCGACCTCCTCTTCCGCGCCGTGGGGACCGGTGCCACCCACGTCGCGGCGCGGGAGGCGGTGACGTATCACGCCGTCGAGGACCTGACGGTCTGGGATCACGTGCGGATCGCCACGCGCTGGAGCGGGCCGGTTCTGCTCGTCAAGCGCCACCCCCAGTTCCGCGGCCACGCGGTGCTCGGGGTCTTCTGGAGGGCTCGCCACGCCTGGCTCGCGCTCGCGCTCGTCGGGCTCCTGCTGGGCGGCCGGCGGCGGCCGCTCGGGTTGCTTGCCCTGCCCTACCTGCTGCTCACCCGGCCGGACGGATACGACAGCCCGCGGCGGCGCCTGTTGGCGCTGCGCCTGTTGCCCGGGACCGCATTGATCGACGCGACCGAGATCATCACTCTTGCCCGGGCGAGCGCTCGCTACCGAACCCTGTTTCTCTGATCCTCCCGATAGGTTCCCGGCCATGGACCTCGCGGCGCACGCCGAGCGAATCGGCTGGTACCACACCATGGAGCTGGCCCCCGGGCTCACGACGCCCGGGATGTTCGACTTGCGCGGCTACGTCGACAGGTACGGCCTGCCTGAGCGGATGGACGGGATGCGTGCCCTCGATGTGGGCGCGTGGGACGGCTTTTGGTCGTTCGAGATGGAGCGCCGAGGCGCGCAGGTCGTCGCGCTCGACCTCGATGACGAGCGCAGGCTCGATGTCCCTCCCCGCCGGCGGCCGACCCGCTTTCCCACTCAGCCGCGAGGGGCCGGGTTCGCGCTCGCGCACGACGTCTTCGGCTCCGAGGTGGAGCGGGTCGTATGCTCGATCTACGACGCGACCCCCGCGCAGCTCGGGCACTTCGACATCGTCTTCTGCGGGTCGGTGCTGATCCACCTCCGTGATCAGCTGCTCGCGCTCGAGCGAATCGCCGCCCTCTGCCGCGGGACGATGATCTCGGCGGAGGAGTACAACCGCGCCGCCGGTCTCGTGCCGTTCCCCGTCTCCCGTTATCGCGCCGACCGCAAGGCCTCGGTCGTCTTCTGGCAACCGAGCGTTACGACCTGGAAGCGGATGATCCTCACCGCCGGTTTCGACACCGTCGAGGTGAAGGGGCGATTCACCATGCGCTCGCCGCAGGGCTTCGGCGTCCGCCACGTCGTACTGCACGGCAGCAATTCGGTAACCGCTGGATGAGCCCCGATCGTGATCTCGCCACCCTGCGGGCGGAGGTCGGCGCCGTTCCGGCCTGGTACCACTCGATCGAGCTGGCGCCGGGCCTCGTGACCCCTGGCTTCTTCGACCTTCGTGGCATCGTCGCCCGCCTGCCCTGGCCCGACCTCTCCGGACTTCGCTGCCTGGACATCGGCACCTACGACGGCTTCTACGCATTCGAGATGGAGCGGCGCGGAGCGGCCGAGGTCGTCGCCGCGGACCTCGGCGATCTCGCCGCGCTCGACTGGCCGGCGACTCAGCGCGCCACCGGGCCCGGCTGGATAGCGGAGCACGCAGGAGCCGAGATGGGGAGGGGCTTCCGGATTGCGGCGGCGGCCCTCGGCTCCCGGGTCGAGCGGATCGAGCTGTCGGCCTACGATCTTTCCCCCGAGGCAGTGGGCAGCTTCGATTTCGTCAACTGCGGCTCGCTGCTGCTTCACCTTCGCGACCCCGTTCGCGCTTTGGAGGCGATCCACACGGTCACCCGATGCCACTTCATGTCGACCGAGCAGATCTCGGCGAAGCTCTCGCTGCTCGCGCCGCGAACGCCGGCGGCCACCCTCGACGGTCAGAGCCGCATGTTCCAGTGGTGGGTGCCGAACGCGAGCGGCCATCGCCGCATGCTCGAGTCGGCGAGCTTCGAGATCGAGCGGGCGATCAGGCCGCTGCCGATTCCGTTCGGGAGTACGCAAGCCACTCCGCCACGTACGTTACGGAGGATGCCTGACCGCGTAATGAGGCACCTGGTAGCGGGCGGCGACGGTGTTCCGCACGCGTCCCTGCTCGCCCAATCGCGCTGAGACCACGCCGTACGCCCTGCTAGGGTCGCCTTCGGTTCGTTCCTTTAACCCGGTCCGAGAGGCCAGGAAGGACGTAGTGAACGAGAGGGCCGTACTCGACCGCGAAGAGATGCGGCGCACGCTGGTGCGCATCGCACACGAGATCGTCGAGCGCAACGCCGATCGCCCGCTCGCCATCGTCGGCATCCATCGCCGCGGTGCCGTGCTGGCCGGCCGGCTGCGAGAGCTGATCGCGGACCTGCTCGGCGTCGAGATCCCGCTCGGGGACATCGACATCTCGTTCTACCGCGACGACCTCTCCCAGCACTCCCAGGCGCCGGTCGTCCATGCGTCCCACATCGCGTTCGGTCTCGCCGACACGACGGTGGTCTTGGTCGACGACGTGCTCTACACCGGTCGCACGGTTCGCGCAGCGATCGAGGCGCTGTTCGACTACGGCCGCCCCGACTGCGTTCAGCTCGCGGTGCTCGCCGACCGCGGTCACCGCGAGCTTCCGCTGCGCCCCGACTACGTGGGCAAGAACCTCCCGACCGCACGCGCCGAGCGTGTCAACGTCCGGGTCGAAGAGCTCGACGGCGTCGACGAGGTGTCAATCGGGCCGGCCGTTGCGGAGGTCGCATGATGGCCTGGGCCGCGGAGGGTCGCCACCTGCTCTCGATCGATGATCTCGGCCGCGAGGACATCCAGCGGCTGCTGACGCGCGCCGAGAGCTTCGCAGAGGTCTCCGGCCGTGAGATCAAGAAGGTCCCGACGCTCCGCGGGCGGACCGTGATCAATCTGTTCTACGAATCGTCGACCCGTACGAGCGCCTCGTTCGAGCTCGCGGCCAAGCGGCTATCGGCCGATCTGCTCAACATCAAGTCGGTCGGATCCTCGGTCGACAAGGGCGAGTCGCTCAAGGACACCGTTCAGACCCTCTCCGCCTATGACCCGGCGGCGATCGTGATCCGCTCGCCCAACGCCGGTGCGGCGCAGATGGTCTCGCGATGGACGACGGCCTCGGTGATCAACGCCGGCGACGGCAAGCACGAGCATCCGACCCAGGCGCTAACCGACCTCTACACGCTGCGACGGCGGGTTGGCTCATTGGAGGGGCTCAAGCTCTGGATCGTCGGCGACGTGCTCCACAGCCGCGTTGCGCGGTCCGGGATCCTCGCGTTCGTGCGCATGGGCTGTGAGGTCACGGTATGCGGACCCCCGACCCTGATTCCACGGGGGATCGAGGCGCTCGGTTGCGCGGTCCGGCACACGCTCGACGAGCTCGCCGATGCGGACGTCGTCTACTCCTTGAGGATGCAGCTCGAGCGGATGCAGGGCACCTACGTCCCCTCTTTGCGCGAGTACGCCGCGCTGTACCAGATCGACTCGCGGCGGTTGACTCCGACCCAGCTGCTGATGCACCCCGGGCCAGTGAACCGCGGGGTCGAGCTCGACGCGCGCGTGATCGATTCACCGCAGGCGCTGATCGTCGACCAGGTCGAGTCGGGTGTGGTTGTCAGGATGGCCGTCCTGTTCGAGTTGCTGGCCGGCGGCGGCAGAGGGGCCAGGAACGCGACCGAACAGGAGCCGCAGCCCGCATGAGGCTTCACCGATTGGATCGCCGCTCCGATGCCCAGGGCGCTGATCTCCTGATTCGCTCGGCGCGCCTACTCGACCCGCGGACCGGCCTCGATCAGAACAGCGATCTGCTCGTGCGCGACGGCTCGGTCGCAGAGATCGGGGCGCCGGGGGCGATCCAGGCGCCCGACGGGGTCGAGATCGTCGCAGGAGAGGGGCTCCACGCCGTCCCCGCGTTCTTCGATCCGCACGTCCACCTGCGGACCCCCGGCCGCGAAGACGAAGAGGACATCGACTCCGGAACCCGCGCCGCTGCAGCGGGTGGCTACTGCGGGGTGCTCGCGATGCCGAACACCGATCCCGTCGTGGATTCGGCCTCGGTCCTCGGGTCGCTGCGCGAGCGGGCCAATCGTGAGGCCCGGGTCCCGACCGGCTTTCTCGCCGCAATCACGGTCGGCCAGGCGGGCCTCCAGCTGACCGAGATGGCCGAGCTGGCCGGCGCCGGCGCAGTCGCCTTCACAGACGACGGCTTGCCGGTCCGCGACGCGGGAGTGATGCGGATGGCGCTTCAGTACCAGCGTCTCTGCGGCGGGGTGCTGGCCCTCCACGAAGAGGACCCGGCCCTCTCCGGGCAGGGCGTCATGCATGAAGGTGCTGTATCGGCGGTCCTCGGCATGGCCGGCATCCCCGCGGTTTCCGAGTCGACGATGATCGCTCGTGACGCCGCGCTGGCCGCCTACGAGGAGGCGCGGATCCATATCCAGCACCTGTCCGCCCAGCAGTCGGTGGTCGCGGTCGAGCAGGCCAAAGCGTCGGGTGTCCAGATCACCTGCGAGGCGAGCCCCCATCACCTTACGCTCACCGACGAGGCGGTCCGGGCGCTCGATGCGAACTTCAAGATGAACCCGCCGCTGAGAACCGAGTCCGACCGACAGGCCTTGATCGAAGGCTTGCGCTCCGGGGCGATCGATTGCATAGCGACTGACCACGCGCCCCACTCCCGGGAAGAGAAGGAGCAGCCCTTCGAGCTCGCGCCGATGGGCGTGACCGGGCTCGAGACCGCCTTCGCGGTGCTCAACACCGACCTCGTTGGGCCGGGGCTGCTCCCGCTCGGCCTCGTCGTCGAGAAGCTGAGCGCGGGAGCCGCGCTGTTCGGTTTCACCGCCCCGGCTCTGGCGGTCGGCGAGCCGGCCAACGTCTGCCTGCTCGACCTCGCCGCCGAGTGGCGAGTCGGCGAGGGTGGGTATGAGAGCCGCTCGGCCAACTCCTGCTTCGCCGAGCGGCCGGTGACCGGGCGGGTCCGCATGACGATCGCCGACGGCGAGGTCGTCTACCGCGAGCGGTCGTTCGCGATCGGCATTGCGGGCGGCAGCGGATGAGCGCCTTCCTGCTGCTCGAGGACGGGTCGCGCTTCGAAGGCCCCCCGACCGCCGGCGAGCGGTGCTACGCGACCGGGGAAGTGGTGTTCAACACCGCCATGTCCGGCTACCAGGAAGCCGTGACCGATCCCAGCTACCGCGGGCAGATCATCGTCTTCACCTACCCGCACGTCGGCAACTACGGGGTCTCGATCGCCGCCCAGGAGTCCGATCGGGTCCACGCCCGGGCGGTAGTGATGCGCGAGGGCGTCGATCGCGAGGACGCGCCGACCGCCGAGGGCGGCTGGCTGACCTGGCTCGGCGACTGCGCCGTGCCGGCGCTCGACGGGGTCGACACCCGGGCGATCGTGCGCCACATCCGCGACAAGGGCGCGATGCGGGGCGGAGTCTTCCTCGGTGACTGGGACGGGGAGGAAGCTCGTGCGCTGGTCGCGGCGGAGCCGCGGATCGACGGCCTCGACCTGGCCTGCGAGGTCACCCCGGATGCGATGATCAAGATCAATCCCGGCGGCACCGGCCCGCGCATCGTCGCCCTCGACACGGGGATCAAGGACTCGATCGTCGCCCAGCTCCGTGACCGAGACGTTCGGCTCGAACTGCACCCCTGCACGACGAGCGCCGAGCAGCTCTTGGCGCGCGAGCCCGACGCCGTCTTCCTGGCCAACGGGCCCGGCGATCCGGCGGCCCTCGACCACGTCGTCGAGAGCGTCCGTGGGGTGATCGGCAAGGTTCCGGTGTTCGGGATCTGCCTCGGCCACCAGCTCCTCTGCCGGGCGGTTGGCCTCGAGACCTTCAAGCTGCCCTTCGGCCACCGCGGCTCCAACCACCCGGTCAAGCAGCTCGCGACCGGGCGGATCGACATCACCTCTCAGAATCACGGGTTCGCGGTGGTCGGACCGGGGGGCGAGCTGACGATCGAGGGCGATGAGCCCGTCCGCTGGGAGACCGACTTCGGCGCGGCCGAGCTCTCCCACCTCAACCTCTACGACCGCACGGTCGAGGGGCTCGTGCTTCCCGAGGTCGGCGCGGCAACCGTCCAGTACCACCCCGAGGCCGGGCCCGGCCCCCATGACGCACGCTACGTCTTCGACGACTTCTTGAAGATGCTCGGCTGATGCCCCGCCGCGACGACCTCCATCGGATCCTCGTGCTGGGCTCGGGGCCCATTGTCATCGGCCAGGCCGCCGAGTTCGACTACTCGGGAGCCCAGGCCTGCAAGGTGCTGCTCGAGGAGGGCTACGAGGTCGTCCTCGTCAACTCGAACCCTGCGACGATCATGACCGACCCCGAGTTCGCCACTGCGACCTACATCGAGCCGCTGACGGCCGGCTCGGTGACGCGTGTCATCGAGCGGGAACGTCCCGATGCGCTGCTCCCGACGCTCGGCGGTGGCACCGCGCTGAACCTCGCACGTGAACTCTCCGAGGGCGGAACGCTTGAGCGGTACGAAGTCGAGTTGATCGGTGCCGACTACGACGCGATCCGTCGCGCCGAGGACAGGCTGATCTTCCGCGAGACGATGGAAGCCGCCGGCCTGCGCGTCCCTCGCTCTCATTCGGTGACCGACCGTGAAGAGGCCGCCGCCGCGCTCGCCGACATCGGACTGCCGCTGATCGTCCGGCCGGCTTTCACGATGGGTGGCGAGGGGGGAGGGGCGGCCCGCACACCCGAGGAGTACGAGCAGCGGATTCGGGAGGGCCTCGCAGCCAGCCCGATCGGCCAGGTCCTCGTCGAGCAGTCGGTGGCGGGTTGGGGCGAGTTCGAGCTCGAGTTGATGCGCGACCGCAACGACAACGTAGTCGTCATTTGCTCGATCGAGAACATCGACCCGATGGGGGTGCACACCGGCGATTCGGTCACCGTCGCGCCTCAGCAGACGCTCACCGATCGCCAGTACCAGCTGCTCCGCGACCAGGCGATCACCTGCATCCGCGCCGTCGGTGTGGAAACCGGAGGCTCGAACATCCAGTTCGCCGTCAACCCGGAGACCGACGAGATCGTCGTGATCGAGATGAACCCGCGCGTCTCGCGCTCCTCGGCGTTGGCCTCGAAGGCGACCGGCTGCCCGATCGCCAAGATCGCCGCCCGGCTGGCGGTCGGCTACGCGCTCGAGGAGATCGACAACGACATCACCCGTCGGACTCCCGCGTGTTTCGAGCCGACGATCGACTACGTCGTCGTGAAGTGGCCGCGGTTCGCGTTCGAGAAGTTCCCGGGTGCCGACGGGAAGCTCGGCACCTACATGCAGTCGGTCGGGGAGGCGATGGCGATCGGGCGAACCTTCAAGCAGGCTTTCGTCAAGGCGATGCGCTCGCGCGAGCTCGACATCGTGGCCGAGCCGCCGACCGATCGCGACGAACTGCTCGAGCGGCTGCGTGAGCCCGCTCACGACCGGTTCGAGATGCTCTTCGCGGCGATCCGCGGCGGCGTCGAGGAAGCCGAGCTGTGCGCACTGACCGGCATCAATCCGTGGTTCATGGCCGAGATCACCGCCATCGCTCGTGGCGAGGATCCGACCGACGGCCTCGTGCGGACGTACAAGGCCGTCGACACCTGTGCGGCGGAGTTCGAGGCCGAGACCCCCTACTTCTACTCAGGCTGGGAGCGCCCGTCGCCCGGCGGCCCCGCGCACGAGGCGAAGCCCTCCGGCAACCCGACGATCGTGATACTCGGCTCCGGGCCCAACCGCATCGGCCAGGGGAGCGAGTTCGATTACTGCTGCGTCCACGCCGCGATGACCGTTCGCGCCTCCGGCCGCGATGCGGTAATGATCAACTGCAACCCCGAGACGGTCTCGACCGACTACGACACCTCCGACCGCCTCTACTTCGAGCCGCTGACGCTCGAGGACGTGCTCGCGGTCGTCGAACTCGAGCAGCCCGAGGGCGTAATCGTCCAGTTCGGCGGCCAGACGCCGCTGCGGCTCGCCGAAGGGCTCGAGCGTGCCGGGGTCAAGCTGCTCGGAACCCAGCCCGAGGCGATCGACCGCGCCGAGGATCGCGGCCGTTTCGGCGGCCTGCTCGACGAGCTCGGGCTGATGGCCCCGCCGTGGGGGACAGCCACGACCCGCGCCGGAGCGCTCGAGATCGCAGAGACCGTCGGCTATCCCCTGCTCGTGCGGCCTTCCTACGTGCTCGGCGGGCGGGCGATGGAGCTCTGCTACTCGCCCGACGAGCTGAGCGACTATCTCGAGCGGACGGGCGCCAAGGACGGCGTGACGATCTACCTTGATCGGTTCCTCGAGAACGCGATCGAGATCGACGTCGACGCGCTCTGCGACGGCGAGATGGTCCAGATCGGCGCGGTCATGCAGCACGTCGAGGAAGCGGGGATCCACTCGGGTGACTCGGCCTGCGTAATCCCCGCGATGTCGCTCGGCCCCGAGATGCTCGACAAGGTCCACGATGCGACCCACCGGCTCGCGCTCGAACTCGGGGTCGTCGGCCTGATCAACCTCCAGTTCGCCGTCTACGGCGATGACCACCTCTACGTGATCGAGGCAAACCCGCGCGCCTCGCGCACCGTTCCGTTCGTGTCCAAGGCCGTCGGCGTGCCGCTGGCGAAGGTGGCTTGCAGGTTGATGCTCGGCGAGCGGCTTGCCGACATGGACTTGGGCCTCAGCCGGCTCGGCGCCGGAAGGCTGGAACACGTTTGCGTCAAGGAGGCCGTGCTCCCCTTCGACCGCTTCCCGCGCACCGATTCGCTGCTCGGGCCGGAGATGAAGTCGACCGGCGAGGTGATGGGCGTCGCCGGCGACTATCCGATGGCGTTCGGCAAGGCCCAGGCGGCCGCCGGCGCCGCGCTGCCGACTTCCGGCGGTGTCTTCATCAGCGTCACCGATTCGGACAAGCCCTCCGCGACCCAGCTCGCGGCTTCGCTCCACGATCTCGGCTTCCTGATCTACGCGACCGGCGGAACGGCGCAGGCGATCCGCCGTATGGGCGTTCCGGTCGAGCGGATCGCCAAGGTGGCCGAAGGGTCGCCGAACGTCGTCGACAAGATCGAGTCGGGCGACATCGGGCTCGTGATCAATACTCCGACCGGTTCCGGCGCCCGGGCCGACGGCTACGAGATCCGTAGCGCGGCGTGGTCGCGCGGGATTCCCTGCATCACGACCCTGACCGGAGCGACCGCGGCCCAGCGGGCGATCGCCGCCCTGCGTGGCGGGGAGCCGGAGGTCCGCTCACTCCAGGAGCTGCACGGCATCGAGCGGGCGCTCGCCTCAGAGGCGTGAGCCGCGCGCCGCGCAGAACGACGGCGCCGTTCGGTCGGCGCGCCGCCGAGGTCACCCAGGCCGAGCGGCTCGGCGCCTACGTCCTGATCAGCGCGCTCGACGGTGGTGGCCCCACCGATCCCGTGCCCGGTCAGTTCTACATGCTCGCCACGGGAGAGCGCTGGGGAGGAGGGACGGACGAGCGGCCCTACCTGGGACGCGCGTTCTCCTTTGCGCGAGCACGGCCCGATCCCGGCGGGCTCACGCTCCAGTTTCTGCTCGAGGCGATCGGTCCGGGCACTGCGCGTCTTGCGGGCCTCGAGGTGGGCGATGCGCTGCTGCTCGTCGGCCCTCTCGGGATCGGGTTCGACGCCCCCGAGGCGCCGCAGCATGCGCTGCTCGTCGGGGGCGGGATCGGAGTTGCGCCGCTGCTCGGCCTGGCCGACAGCCTCGAGGGCGCGCCGGGCGCGACTCTGCTCGGCTTTCGCGGCGCCGCCCATGCTGCGGCGGGCGAGCTCTTCTCGAGCCAGCCGCAGATCGCGACCGACGACGGCTCGGTCGGCGCCGCTGGTCTCGTGACCGACCTGCTCGCGCCACACCTCGAAGGTCAGGCGCTCGATGCACGCGTGTACGCGTGCGGCCCTCCGGCGATGCTCGAAGCGGTTCGCGCGCTCTGCGCAGCGGCCGGCGTCGACGCCCAGCTTGCACTCGAGTCGGGCATGGCCTGCGGTTTCGGGGCTTGCTTCGGGTGTGTCGTTCCGACCCGCGACGGGCTGATCAGGCTCTGCCTGGACGGACCGGTGCTGAATGCGGACCGGCTGGATTCCGCGCTCGTCCCTGGGGCGGGCCACTGATGGACGGCTCGGTCGATCTTTGCGGCGTCGAGCTCGGCGGGCCGATTCTCAATGGATCCGGGACCTTCGACGCAATCGCCGCGCGACGCGTGTTCGGCGCCGCCCTCGATCGGGAGTTCCCCTTCGACGCGTTCGTCTCGAAGACGATCACGCTCGAGCCCCGCGCCGGTAACCCTCCGCCACGGCTATGGGAGACCGCGGCGGGGATGCTCAACTCGATCGGGCTCCCGAATCGCGGCCTCGCCGGGTTCTTGGAGAGTGATCTGCCGCAGCTCGCCTCCCTACCGGTGCCGCTGATCGTGTCGGTAATGGGGTTCAGCGCTCGCGAGGTCGCCGAGCTCGTCGGGGCCGTCTCCGAGCGCGCTGAGGTCTCCCTGATCGAGCTCAACGTCTCTTGCCCAAACGTCGAGACCGGCCTCGTGATGGGGGCCGATCCGACCGAGACCGCCGCGCTGCTCGACGTCGTCCGCCCGCTTGCCGGCAAGCCGCTGATCGTCAAGCTGAGCCCCAACGCGAGCGCGCCGGAGGACGTCGCACGGGCCGCCGAGGCGCACGGAGCGGACGCCGTCTCCCTGATCAACACGCTCAAGGGCACTGCCCTCGCCCCGGGTCGTAACCGTCCGTGGCTCGGCGGTCAGGGCGGCGGATTATCGGGGCCCGCGGTCCGCCCGGTCGCGCTCGCGCAGGTCGCAGCAGTCAGCGCGGCGATCGAGCT
This sequence comes from Thermoleophilaceae bacterium, assembly GCA_013698335.1. Lineage (GTDB taxonomy): Bacteria > Actinomycetota > Thermoleophilia > Solirubrobacterales > Thermoleophilaceae > JACCVG01. Next base: position 3,189 of record JACCVG010000111.1, on the reverse strand, counting down.
ACCGGTCATCGGGATGGGCGGGATCACTTCAGGCGCCCACGCCGCGGATTTCCTGAGCGCCGGTGCGCGTTGCATCGCGATCGGGACCGAGAGCTTCCGCGACCCGGCCGCGGCGGGCCGTGTTCGGGCGGACCTCGCGGCGATTATCCGCAAAGAGCGAGAAGAGATTTGACGACGCTCTGCTTCGCGATGGCAAAGCCCCTGCAAAGGAGCGCTAAACCATCAAGTAGCCCGAAGTTCCCTAAAGCTACAGTCGAGGTCTAGATGAATTCGCAAATATTCGGCCTCCGCGGGCGTCCGGGCCCGGGGTCCGTGTGTATCATCGCCGCCGTGCCGCCCGTCGCGCCTACGCAGACCAAGTCCTCGGGGGTCGCCCCGGAGCGGTCGCTCACCCAGCGAATGGATGCGCTCAAGCGGGCAAACGATGTTCGGACGCGCCGCGCGACGCTCAAGCGAGACCTCCGCGCCAGCCGAACGCAGATCCACGGGCTGTTGCTCGATCCGCCGGAGTACCTGCAAACGGCCAAGGTCTTCGACCTCTTGATGGCGGTGCCGAAGTACGGCCGGGTCAAGGTGAACAGGATTCTCACGCAGTGCCGGATCTCGCCGAGCAAGACGATCGGCGGGCTTTCGGAGCGCCAGCGAAACGAGCTGGTCTCCTACCTCCGGCCGCGTTAGCGGGCGACCCCGTGATCGTCATAACCGGGCCTTCCGGGGTCGGCAAGGGGACGCTGATCCGTACCTTGCTCGATCGGCTGCCCGGCTTGCGGTTGTCCGTCTCCGCGACCACTCGCGCTCCGAGGCCGGGCGAGCAGGACGGGCGCGAGTACCACTTCCTGACCAGTTCGGAGTTCGACCGCCGGCTTGCTCGTGGGGATTTCCTGGAGCACGCCACCTACGCCGGGAACCGTTACGGGACGCTTCGCAGCGAGGTCGAAGGCGAGGGCATCGTGGTCCTCGAGATCGAGGTCGAGGGCGCGCGCCAGGTCCGCGCCGCCCAGCCCGACGCCATGCAGGTCTTCATCGCGCCGCCATCGCTGGAGGCTTTGCGCGAGCGGCTGATCGGCCGGGGGGCGGATTCCTCAGACACGATCGAGGCCCGTTTGACGGCCGCCGAAGCAGAGCTCGCGGCCAAGCACGAGTTCGGCCACGTGATCGTCAACGACCGCCTCGAGCAGGCTGTAGAGGAGCTCGCGACGCTGGTCGGTACCATGGACACCCCGCAACCCTGAGGAGCCGGCCTGTGATCAAGCCCCGTCTCGACACGCTGCTGGAGCGTGTCGACTCCAACTACGCATGCGTTCTGGTGTCCGCCAAGCGAGCACGCCAGATCAATTCGTATTACCACAACCTCGGCGAGGGAACCTTCGACGAGTTCCCGCCCCCGATGGTCGATACCGACTCCAAGAACTACCTCAAGATCGCCCTCGAGGAGATCGCGGCCGGCAAGATCAAGTACACGTACCGCTAGCGCGAGCCGTTCGGAAGGAGGCCTGCAAATGGCCAGGATTCTCGTCGGAGTCAGCGGCGGAATCGCCGCCTACAAAGCCGTCGAGTTCGTCCGGCTCGCCGGCAAGGCCGGGCACTCCGTGCGGGTGCTCCAGACGGCCGCTTCGGAGCGGTTCGTGGGGCGCGCGACCTTCGAGGGGATCACCGGCGCGCCGGTGCTCGTCGAGGAGTTCGAGCCCGATCCCGCGCTGGGCGCCTTTCCCGGAGATCCCGCGCCCGATCACGCCCCGATCTCCCACCTCGCGCTCGTCGAGCGCTGCGACGCCTACGTCATCCTGCCCGCCAGCGCGAACACGATCGCCAAGCTGGCAGCGGGGCTCGGCGACAACATGCTGACCAGCGCCGCCCTCGCTTGCCCGGCCCCGCTCGTGATCGCCCCGGCGATGAACGCCAAGATGTACGACCACCCGGCGACGCAGGCGAACCTCTCCCTTTTGGCCGAACGCGGAGCGCATCTGATCGGCCCCGAAGCTGGATCGCTTGCGTCGCGCGGCGAGTGGGGGAGTGGTCGGTTGACCGAACCGGCTGAGGTGATGGAGGCGCTCGACACGATCCTGGCCGGCGGGTTCACGCCGCGATCGCTCGACGGCCTGCGTGTGCTCGTGACCGCCGGTGGAACGCGGGAGCCGATCGATGCGGTGCGCTACGTGGGAAACCGGTCGTCTGGCCGGATGGGTTTCGCGCTCGCCTCCGAGGCTGCTCGCCGCGGCGCCGAGGTCACCGTGATCGCCGCGAACGTCAGCCTGCCACGCGAGCAGGACCGCATCCGTTACGTCGACGTCGAGACGGCGGCCGAACTGGGGGCCGCGGCCGCCGCCGCGTTCCAGGACGCGGACGTGCTGTTGATGAGCGCGGCGGTCGCGGACTTTCGACCGACCCGGCCGTCGAGCGAGAAGATCAAGAAGGCGGGTCGCGACCGGTTGGAGCTCGACCTCGAGGCGACCGACGACGTGCTGCTCGAGCTCTCGGGTTCAGCCCGCTCCGACCAGTTGCTCGTCGGCTTTGCGGCCGAACACGGTCCGCACGGACTCGATCACGCGCGCGAAAAGCTCGAACGGAAGGGGCTTCACGCGATCGTTCACAACGACGTGTCGGTGGCCGGGGTCGGGTTCGATGCCGCCGACAACGAGGTGTCGATCGTCACTCAGCGCGGCGTCGAGGCGGTGCCCCGTGCATCAAAGGCCGAGGTTGCCGCGGTGATCCTCGACGCGGTCGAGCGGCTGCGTGTCGAGGCGGCGCTCCGATGAGCGATTCCTCGGCCCCCCCATTCGGGGAAGAGGGTGCCTACGAGCTCTTCCGTCGTGGGACCGGCCTGCTGGGCAGCGGCGACTTCGGTGCCGCAACGGTGTCGCTCGAACGCGCTCGAGCGCTGGAGCCGGACAAGAGTTCGATCCGCGAGGCCCTCGGGCGGGCGTATTTCAGTCTCGGCAGGTTCACCGCCGCCGCGGAGGAGTTCGCGGCGATCGTCGATCGCCACCCGGTCGACGATTTCGCGCTCTTCTGCCTCGGTCGATCGCTCGAGAAGAGCGGTCGCACTCAGGAGGCGCGACCGCATCTGGCTCTCGCGGCCTGCCTGCGGCCCGAGCGGGCCGACTACCGGGCCTATCGCGATCGGCTGCGCGCCGCTTAGTCGGACGGCTCAGAGTCGCGAGCGCTCGTCGCGTAGCGGCGACCCACGAG